>CAZRSM010000441.1:0-6924 GCA_964602755.1 uncultured Planctomycetales bacterium | reverse complement strand
TGTACCGTACTATATCGGTCGATCTGCCTGCTGAGCAAGCTTCGCCCCTCGAGCCGGCGGCCTGGCAGCGCCGGCCGCCACCCGCCCGCCGGCCGTCGGCTGATCGCTTACCGGCCGGGCCCTTGCCTCGGTACCGGGCCCGCGGCCACAATGAAGCCGCAATGAAAGCCCGCATGGCCCTGCGAACCCTGGTTATCGACGACGATCCGGCCATCTGCCGCCAGTTGCGGATCTCGCTGGCCTACCGCCAGATCGAGGTCGAGACCTTCAACGATCCGCGCGCCGCCCTGTCGTTCGCCGTCCGCAACCATTGCGATCTGGCCTTCGTCGACCTGATCATGCCCGACACCGACGCCAGCGTGCTGATCGCCGATCTGGCACGCCTCTCGCCCCTGACCGCCATCGTGGCCATGAGCGCTTTTCCCGAGCCGGCCACCGTGCGGGCGGCGGTGCGGGCCGGCGCCCGCGATCTGCTCGAAAAACCCATCGACCAGCGCCGCCTGCTGCGCCTGCTCGAGCGGCAACTTCAGACCATGGGCGTCGGCGCGCTGGCCGAGCGGGAATTCAACGTCAAGCTGGGCCAGCGGTTGCGCACGCTGCGCAAGGCCGCCGGCCTGACGCAGAATCAACTTTCCGACCGCGTGGGCCTCACCGCCGCCCAGCTTTCGCAGATCGAACGCGGCCGCACGGCCACGTCGACCTGGACGCTGGCGCGTATCGCCGGCGCGCTGCGCGTACCGCTCGAAACCGTTTTCGCCGAGGTCTGATGCCGATGTCGCTCTGCCGCCGGGCCACCATCGCGCTGCAAGCCCAGCATCCGCTGCTGGCCGTGCCGCTGGTGCGCCTGGATCGCCCGCTGGAGCAGCAGGTGCGGGCGGCCCGCGCCGCCGGCGCCGACGTCATCGAGCTGCGCGTCGACCTGCTGCGCGACGTCGCGGCCGTCGAGCGATTGTTGCGCTCCTGCCCCGACACGCCCTTCATCCTCACCGTCCGCAGCGCCGCCGAAGGGGGGGCCTGGGCCGGCGACGAGGCCGACCGCCTGGCAACCATCGAGCGGCTGGCGAAGCTGCATCCCGGTCTGGTCGATGTCGAGGCCGGCGTCGATCCGCTGCCGCGGTTGTACGACAACGCCCTGATCCTCTCGCGACACTGCTTCGACGCGCCGCCGGGCGACTTCGCCGCAGCGATCGACGAGCTGTCCGCCCGCGGCCCGCATGTCGTCAAGTTGGCCGCGATGCTGGAAGACTCTGCGGACGCCTGGCGCCTGCTGGCGGCCTTGCGCGACCGGGCTCCGCGAACCAGGCTCGTCGCGGTGGGCATGGGACCGGCCGGCCTCGCCACGCGCGTGCTGTGCCGCAAGCTCGGCGGCTTTCTCACCTTTGCCAGCCTCACCGCCGAGGCCGCCTCGGCCCCCGGACAGCCGACCGTAGCCGACCTTATAGGACTATATCGCTGGCCAGCCATCGGCTCGGCGACGCGCGTCTTCGGCGTCGTGGGCTGGCCCGTGGGGCACTCGCGCAGCCCGCACGTGCACAACGCCGCCATGGCCGGGCTGGGAATCGACGGCGTGTACCTGCCGCTGCCCGTGCAGCCGCAGCAGGCGGCGTTTTTCCGCTTCATGGACACGCTGGAGACTGCCCCGTGGCTCGACGTCGGCGGCCTGAGCGTCACCGTGCCGCACAAGCAGCACGCCTTGAGCTGGTTGCGCCGGCGCGGCGGCCGGGTATCGGATCGCGCCGCCCGCTGCGGGGCGGTCAATACGCTCACGCGCGGTCCCGACGGGCGTTGGAGCGGCGAGAACACTGATATTATCGGCATCCGGGCCGCGTTGCGCGAAGTATTGCCGCCGGATGCGACCGCCGACGTGCTCGGCGCCGGCGGCGTGGCCCGGGCGGTGGTGGTGGCTTTGCAGGAAATGGGTTGCCCGGTGACGCTTTACAACCGTACGCCGCGGCGCGCCCGCGAGCTGGCCGGCGAGCTGGGTTGCCAGTGGGCACCGTGGGAACGCCGTTCGGCGGGTCAGGGGGGCTTGCTGGTCAACTGCACCACCATCGGCATGCAGGACGAGGAGCTGCCGGTCGGCCCCGAGCGCCTCACGCCGCCACTGGTGGTGTTCGATTGCGTCTACACGCCGCCGATGACGGCTCTGCTGCGAGCGGCGGCCCGGCGTGGCTGCCGAATCGTCAGCGGGCAGGAGATGTTCATCCACCAGGCGGCGGCCCAGTTCGCGCTCTGGCATCACCAGCCGGCGCCGCTGGCCGCCATGCGCGCCGCCCTGGGCAACGCTCTGTAGGGTGGGCACCGCCTGCCGCGATTGCTGCGAATGAAAAATGGCGAATGCCGAATGGCGAATTGTCCGGCGGTGCGAGCGGCTGACTCCCCTCCCTGGCAGGGAGGGGGCAGGGGGAGGGTCGAGGCTGCGAATGCAAAAGGGCTGCAAATCGAGAATGGGGTCCGAATGGCGAATGCCGAATCGCCCGTGGGCGCGGGCGGCACGGCTTTCCGCCGGCGGCACGTGTTCACAGGCTCCGACCCCCCCGTAAGTCCCCCCTGGCAGGGGGGACGGTTGGGGGCCGGCGCGGCGGGACGGTTGCCGGCGGCTCAGGCCTTCTCGGCGGCTTTGCGCGGATCCTCGAAACCCTTGATCTGACACAGGGTTTCGATGATCTCGTCGAACTTGCGGATCTTCTGATTGTCGATGCGCAGGCGGCGTTCCTGGCCGTCGTCGGCTTCGTAATACAGGTCGACCCAGCCCTTGGGGCTGTAGTCGCACAGCCGCTTCATCTTCTCGAACGGGATGTGCACGCCGCCGTAGGTCATGCCCTCGTCGTCGATCACGGCCCGCAGCGTGGCGGCCCGGTAGACGCCGCGCAGGGCATAGAGGGCCACGACCATGCAGATCAGCCCCATGTAGAGCTGCAACTGGATTTCATCTTTGCTCTTGAACCAGGTGCTCCAGCCGCTTTCGTTGGCGAGCACTTCGCCCTTGCGCGCAGTAACCACGCCCATTCCGTAGGCGCTGACGAAATAGTACACGGTCTTGTCGCCGTCGGGCCGCTGGAACATCGGCTGGCCGACCTTGGCGGTGATGTCTTCGAGCGATTGAGCACCTTCGAGGGCCGCCTTGAACTCGGGCAGCGTGGGCTGCTCGCGCGCGATGGCCTGCTCGATCTGTCCCGGCGTCACGTTGGCCGTCTGCGCCAGGGGGATCAGCGTTTCCCGGGCCTTCTCGAGGTTCTTGTTGCGATAACCTTTGGCATAGTCGTAGAAAAAGTAGCCCCCCAACGCCAGACACAGGGCCAGAAAGGCCAGGTAATAGTTGCGATCGTAGGCTGCCGGCCCGCTTTCCAGTCGCATGTCGTTCTCCATCGTGGCGCCCCGGCGGCGCCGTGTCGTCTGGACGGCTGTTCGCCGGGGCCTGGGTAACGCGCCGATACGGGAATCGGGCGTTACTATTATGAGGCACCCGCCTGTCGGCCGATAATGCCGATGGGCCAGTTATTATGCAGCAACGGTGATACCTCGGCAATCGGAGCAACGCCCATGACTTCGCCGGCTATCAAGCACAGGCCGTGCATCCTGATCATCCGCGACGGCTGGGGCGAGAATCCCTACAGCGAGTGGGACCACGCCAACGCGGTCAAGCTGGCCGACCCGCCGGTCGATGCGCGCCTGCGCCGCGAGTGTCCGTTCACGCTGATCCGCACCAGCGGCCTGGACGTCGGCCTGCCCGAAGGCACCATGGGCAACAGCGAGGTCGGCCACCAGAACATCGGTGCCGGCCGCATCGTCGACCAGGACGCCGTCCGCATCACCAAGGCCATCAACGACGGCTCGTTCTTCAACAACGCCGAGCTGGTCGCGGCGGTCGAAAGCTGCCTCGCCCGCGGCACCAGCCTGCATATTATGGGACTGGCCAGCGACATCGGCGTACACTCGCGCCTGGCCCACCTCTACGCCTGCGTCGAACTGGCCGCGCGGCGCGGCCTCAAACGCGTCTTCGTCCACTGCTTCACCGACGGACGCGATTCGCCGCCCACCAGCGGTATCGGCTTCGTGCAGGACATCGACAGGGAACTCGACCGCATCGGCGTCGGCCGCATCGCCAGCGTCTGCGGCCGCTACTGGGCCATGGACCGCGACAACCGCTGGGAGCGCACCGAGCGGGCCTATCGCATGCTCGTCTACGGCGACGCCGCCGCGGCGCCCAGTGCCGTCGAGGCCCTGCAACGCTACTACGACAACCCGGTCGAGCCGAACATGCAGGGCGACGAGTTCGTCGTGCCCACCGTCATCAGTGTCGACGGCCGCACGCCGTTGACCACGGTCAGCGAAGGCGACGCGGTGATCTTCTTCAACTTCCGCGGCGACCGCCCGCGTCAGCTCATCAAGGCGTTCACTTACGACGAGTTCCCCTACAGGGCGGTGGACAAGTCGGGCCAGGAGCGGCTGATGGGCTTCGACCGCGGCAAGAAGCTCGACCTCTACTTCGTGACCATGACGGCCTACGAGGAGGGGCTGCCGGTCAAGGTGGCTTATCCCAAGCCGCCCAAGATGGTCAACATCGCCGGCGAGTATCTCAGCCGGCTCGGGCTGCGCCAGTTCCGCTGTGCCGAGACCGAGAAGTATGCCCACGTGACGTTCTTCTTCAACGACTACCGCGAGGAGCCTTTCACCGGCGAAGATCGACAACTGGTGCTCTCGCCCAAGGTCTCCACCTATGACCTCAAGCCCGAGATGTCGGCCCACGAGGTCACCGAGGTGATGCTCAAGCGCATCGCCGCCGGCATCGACGACTTCATCGTCCTGAACTATGCCAACCCCGACATGGTCGGGCACACCGGCTCGCTCGAGGCCGCCGTGATCGCCTGCAAGACGGTCGACGAGTGCGTCGGCCGCGTGCTGGAGGCCGTGCTGTCCCGCGGCGGCTGCGGCATCGTCACCGCCGACCACGGCAACCTCGAACAGATGATCGACCCCCGGACCGGCGGACCACACACCTCGCACACCACTTACCAGGTGCCGCTCTACGTGGTGGGAGAGGCCTTCAAGGGTGTCAAGTTGCGGGACGGCGGGCGCCTGGCCGACGTCATGCCCACCATCCTGGCCATGATGGGGCTGGAAATCCCGCCGGAAATGACCGGCACGCCGCTGTTGGCCTGAGGTAGACCGGCAGGGACAACGCCTCGCCGACGCTGCCGGCTCACGGCCCGCTGGTGAGCATCGAGCTGGGGGCCACTTCGCCGCTCAGCGGACCGCCGCGGCGCTGCGGGTCGTGGAAGTACATGAAGCGCCGCAGGCCGTCGAGCCCGTGACAGGTCGAACAGACGCTGTTGGGTCCGTAGTTGCGCAGGTGGTAGAGGCGCGCGCGCCGCTCGCGCCGCGTCCCGTCGATGCTGATCAGCCTCGCCAGGCCGTCAGGTTCCTCTCGCCCGTGCGTCAGGTGGCAGGTGAGGCACGTGATCTGTCCCCACGGATCGACCTCGCCTTCGTCGTTGAACAGCGGCAGGAAGCCGGGCTGGTCAGGCTGGTAGGGGTTGTAGAAATCCACCTCGGGGTGCACGGCGATCGTCGGCGGCGCCACCGGGCCGTTCTCGCGATGACAGACCAGGCAGCGCGTCCAGGGACGCTGGTCGACGTGGTCGACGCCGTCCCAGGTCGATAGCGCCCTGGGCCACAGCCCCGGCTCGTCGACCGTGGCTGGATGGGCGTGCACCACGTGGCAGGGCTGGCAGGCCCGGGCGTCTGGAAAACCGTCCTGACGCAGTATCTCGGCCGAGTGTCCCAGATAGCGGATGCCGTGCTTGTCGCTGTGGCACTTCAGGCAGATCGCCGACTCGTCCTCCGACTCGTCGACGCGCAGCATCAGGCTGTTGGGATCTCCTCCCAGGTGCGGCGAGTGGCAGGTCTTGCAGCCGATGCTCTCGGTGCCGTCGTCGGGCGAGACGGTCAGCGGCAGCCCGGCGGGGTCGAAGTCTTCATCGACCGCCGTGGGGTGCAGCAGCGAGCGCTCGGTGGGGGCCTGGATCTGCATTTGCGGGTGGCAGCCCAGGCAGGCCGCGTCGCTGCCGTAGGCTTCGATCACGGTCGGCACGCGGAAGGGGCCCACCTGGCGGCTGCTGTGCGGCAGATGGCACGAGAGGCACAGATCGTTGCGGGCGATCTTGACGCCGGCGTCGCGCGGGTGGCGCGATACGAAATCGTGCGGCCCGTCGGCAAGTTCCACTTTTTCTTCGTGGCATCCCAGGCACAGCCCCGGCGTTGGTTCGGCCAGGAACTTCTCCTGCACGTAGCGGTGCGGATTGTGGCACGATGTGCAGCGCTCCTTGGGATGGTTGTAGTCGCCGAGCTTCTTGGCCCCCGCCACGCGTCCCTCCATGTGGCAGGTCAGGCATTCGCCTGCCGGGTCCACTTCGGTCCGCACGATTTCCCGCGCATAGTTGTGAAACAGATGGCAGGCGCTGCACACGCCGCCGGCGGCCGGTGTCTGCCCGTAGCGGTTGCGCTCATCGGGGTGGTTGGTACGCAGATCATGCGGCGTCCCGACGACCGAGTCCTTGTCGCTGTGGCAGCTCAGGCACATCCCGCCGCTCACGTCGCCGAAGGCCAGCACGTAGCGCTTGCTGGGGGCCTCGTGCATCTTGTGGCACGACAGGCATATCAGACGCCCGTCGTGGCTGGTCATGCCGCCGGCGGCCAGCACCGTGGCCAACTGCTCGTCGCTGAGCCTGGCGAACGGGTGTGGCGGCCTGATGTTCTCCTCGCGGAACATGCCCGGCCGCATCTGCTCGTGGCACTTGAGACACAACTGGTTGGTGTCGATCTTCTCGACCAGCAGCAGGTCGCCGGTGGCACCGTGGCCACGGTGGCAGACCAGGCAGTCGATCTCCTCGCCGGCTGGCGTGGTGGTGGCCGGCAACTCGG
>CAZRSM010000440.1:0-16537 GCA_964602755.1 uncultured Planctomycetales bacterium | reverse complement strand
CTGATGCGGGTGTGCGACGCGGGCCGCTACGAGCGGGTCTTTCCGGAGTCGATCAGGCGGTCGCGCTACCTGGCGCCGCCGCCGTGGCGCACCGCGGCCGCCGCCGAGCACGCCGGCGAGATGCCGGGCTGGCTGCGGGGCCGGCGGATCGAGTACGAAGTGACGGCCGACGCGGGGTTTGCGGCCGCGGATTACGAGATTCGCACCACGATCCGGCTGGGGGTTTCCGCCGATGGCCGCACGGTGTTCTACCACGATCTGCCCAGTCGCATCACCGACCATCTGGTGCGGCGGGAGTTCCTGCTGGCGGTGCACGATACGGGCGATACGCTGCGGTTCGAGGTGCGGCTGCTGTGCGTGTGCGCCCCGCGGCGGCTGTTTCGGGGCGAGGCCCTGCGCCGCGTCGGCGGCGACACGAAGTACTTCATCGAGAGCATCTATCGCGACCTCAAGCGCCTGCCGCGGTCAGCGGACCTGAGCGAGTACCTGCGCGTGCTCGAACCGACCACTTCGCAGCCCGCACCCGACAGCGCCCCGGCCCGGCACCGCTGAAACTACCGGCCGTTTTCGATGCGCTCGAGCAAGGCGCGCAGCTCGGGCTGGTCGGGGACGATCTCCAGCGCCCGGCGGGCATAGCCGGCCGCCCGGCGGCGCAGGGCAGCATCGGGCGGCTCGGCGCGCTGCGCCAGTTGCCAGCACAGCTCGGCGGCGCGTTGCAGCAGCGCCAGGTTGCGTGGCTGACCGGCCAGGGCCGCTTCGACCACTTCCAGGGCGCTTTGCGCGCGGCCCAGGTGTTCGAGCGCCAGTGAATGATTGGCGACGACGTCGGCCGCCGACGGATCGAGCTGGGCGGCACGGGCCAGGGCGGCCTCGGCCTCTTCCCAGCGTTGCAGGTCGAGCAGCACGGCGCCGCGGTTGGCGTGGGCGTCGGCGTTGTCGGGGGCCAGGGCGACCACGCGGTTCCAGGCGGCCAGTGCCTGGTGCAGATGGCCGGCGCGCTGGTGAGCTACGGCCAGGTTGTACCAGGCGCGGGCGTGGTCGGGCCGCTGGTCGACCACCTCGCGCAGGTGGGGGATGGCCTCGACCCAGCGGCGCCCGCGCATCAGCGTGACCGCCAGCCGCAGCCGCAATTTGGGGGCGTCGTCGATCCGCAGCAGTCGCTTGAGCAGATCGGCCTCGAGCTGCGGCAGCTTCAGACGCTCGGCCAGCTCGACGGCTTCGAGCAGCGCGTCATGGTTGTAGGGATCGTCGGCCAGCAGCTCGTTGAGCTTGCGCAGCCGCCGCGCGGCGGCGACGGTCCGCGATTCGACCCAGATCACGTCGCTGGTGGCCGCCGCGTCGGCGGTCGCCGGCTGCGGGGGGCCCGCGCAGGCCGACGTGGGCGCGGATGTCGTCGTGGCGGGTGTGGGCGCCGGGGCAGGGCGGGTCCGGCCCGACCCGGCGGCTGGTTGTGTGAGAGGTGCAGCCGGTGCGGCCGGCGGGGTGTCGCTGTCGGTCGCCGGGCCGAGGGCGGAAGCGTCGGTTGGTTCGGACGGCAGCGCGGGCGTGGCGTCGCGGGGGGCCGGTGGTCGGGCGGTAACCTGGAAGGCGTACCATACGATCAGGCCCGCCAGCACAAGGCAGACGGCTACAAAAGCGATCAGCGTTTTCATGTCTGCGATGGTACGCGCGGGGCGGCGAGCTGGCCATTGTCAGTGCAAGCGCCTGCGCTTCGCGCGGCGCGGCGCGCGGGGTATACTCGCAAGCAACCCCGGGGACGGTGTACGTCGGAGCGTCATGTCGCCTCTTGTCCGGCTCATGCAAACACGCGATGCAGCGGCGGTGGCGCGGCTGCACGCCGCTTCGATCACCGAAGGATTCCTGAGCCGGCTCGGGCAGCGCTTTCTGCGTCAACTGTACCTCGGCATAGCGGAGGCCGACGGCTCGTGCGTATACGTCGCCGAGCTGAATGGTCAGGTGGTGGGGTTCTGCGCGTATGCCCGCGACGTGGGCGCGATGTATAAGCGCGTGCTGCGCAAGCGGTTCTGTCGCCTGGGGGTTGCCGCGCTGCCGCGGGTCCTCAACCCGCTGGTGGTCAAGGAGGTGCTCGATACCTTACGATATCCTGCCAAGCAGTCTGACGCGCAACTGCCCGCCGCCGAGATACTGTCGATCAGTGTAGACGCCGCCGCCCGCGGCAGCGGTTGCGGGCGGAAGCTGCTCGAGGCGGTGTACGAGCGGGCCCGGGCCGACGGGCAGCGTCAGATCAAGGTTCTGGCGGGTGCCAGGCTGGAGGGCGCCAACCGGTTCTACCAGGCCTGCGGATTCGACAAGGTGGCCGAGATCGTGCAACACGGCGAAGTACTCAACGTTTACGTGCGCGATACCGAGCCCGAGGCAGCGGAGTAGCCGATGCAGGCGTTCATCGATCTGCTCAAGCACTACCAGGCTTACGGGCTGGTGGCGTTCGTGGTGGCGGTGCTGTCCACGCCCATCGCCGCCAACCTCGCGCAGCGGCTGGGCGTGATGGACATCCCCGACCGGAAGCTCAAGCCGCACGCGCGGCCGACACCGTATCTGGGCGGGGCGGCGATCTGCCTGGGCTGGACGATGGCGCTGCTGCTGGCGATGTGGCGTGGCACCGTGAGCTACGGCCAGTTGCTGCCGATCATGCTGGGGGGGATCGCGTTTTCGGTTATCGGGCTGATCGACGATATCAAAGAGGTGCCGCCCAAGCTGCGGCTGGCGCTGGGCACGCTGATCACCGTAGTGGTGATGCTGACCACCGGCATAGGTCAGGAACTGGCGGCGTCGTTCCTGTACCCTCTGCACATTCATCCGCCGGTGTGGGTGGAGACGATTCTGTCGTTCCTGATCGGGCTGCTGATCGTGCTGGGGGCCTGCAACTCGACCAACCTGATCGACGGGCTGGACGGCCTGGCGGCCGGGGTGACGGCGGTGATCTCGCTGGGCTTCTTCGTGATCGCCGCCCATCTGGCGATCGTGGAATACAGCCGGCTGGGCAACCCGGTGCGGCTGGTGCTGGCGCTGGCGATGTTCGGGGCGGTGCTGGGCTTTCTGCCGCTCAACTTCAACCCGGCCAAGGTGTTCATGGGCGACGCGGGCAGCGTGCTGCTGGGCTACAACTGCGGCATCATGCTGCTGCTGTTCGACGAGCGCGGTATCCCGCGCTGGCTGATCGGCGGCCTGATGGTCTTCGCGCTGCCGATCTTCGATACCGCGTTGGCGATCGTGCGGCGGCTGCGCAGCGGACGCTCGGTTTTCGCCGGCGACCGCAGCCACTTCTACGACCAGTTGATCGACCGCGGCATGAGTGTGCGCCAGGTGGTGCTCATCAGCTACGGGCTGGCGGGGTTTTACGCGCTGGTGGGTTGTCTGAGCATCTGGATCCGCCTGCGGTACACGGTGCTGATCTACGCGGTGGTCGTAGCCCTTACGGTGCTGGTGGTCGTCAAGGCCGGGATGCTGCGTCCCGAGCCGCCGGCGCAGCCGAAGAGCCCGCAGGAGCAATAGCCGGCGGCAACACGACCAGTGAGTCGCCGGACGCGAGCGCCGGCGGCCACGACACGGGGTGCGGTCCGCGCCATGGACGGGCGCAGCGCGGTCAGCCGGCCGCGTGTCGCGGCGGAGCACACCGGGCAGTGACGGGTGTACGCATGACCGAGGCACTCATTCTGGCGGCCGGACTGCTGGTGGGAGCCGGCGTGGGCTGGCTGCTGGGGGCGTGGCGGACCAGGTTGCGTCTGGCCGGCGAGCTGGCCGAGCTGCGCCGCCGACAAGCGGGCGACGAGAGCACCATCGCGTCGCTGCGTCAGCGGACCGGAGAGCTGACCGGCGAACTGGCCGCCCTGCGCGAGAGTCTCCAGCACGAGCAGCAGACCCGCGTGGCGGCCGAGACGCAGCGTGACGAGGCCCTGCGACGCTTCGACGAGCAGAAGAAGCTGCTCGAACAGGCCGACCAGCGGCTGCGCGACGCGTTCAAGGCCCTCTCGGCGGACGCCCTGAAGGCCAACAGCGAGGAGTTCGCCAAGCGCACGCAGGAGCGGCTGCAGCCGCTGGGCGAGGCCCTGAAGCGCTACGAGCAGTACGTCCGCGAGCTGGAGAAGGCCCGCGAGGCGGCTTACGCCAAGGTCAGCGAGCGGCTCAAGGCCCTGGCCGAGACGCACCAGCGGCTGGCGGCGCAGACCGACACGCTGGTAAACGCCCTGCGCCGGCCGGAAGTCAAGGGCCGCTGGGGCGAGCTGCAACTGCGCCGCACGGTCGAGCTGGCCGGCATGAGCGAGCATTGCGACTATGTCGAGCAGGTCACCGTCTCCGACGACGAGCAGCGCCTGCGGCCCGACCTGGTGGTCAAGCTGCCCGGCGGGCGGCGGATCGTGGTGGATGCCAAGGTCTCGACCGACGCCTACCTGGATGCCGTGGCGGCCAGCGATCCCGAGCAGCAGCGCCAGCACCTCGACCGTTACGTGCAGGCCATGCGCAAGCACGTGCGCGAGCTGACCGGCAAGGCCTACTGGGACAGCCTGGACGGGGCGGTCGACTTCGTGATCATGTTCGTGCCGGGCGAGTCGTTCTTCAGCGCGGCACTCGAACAGGACCGCGGCCTGATCGAGGAGGCCCTGCGGGGGCGGGTGATCCTGGCTTCGCCCACCACGCTGATCGCCATGTTGCGCGCCGTGGCCTACGGCTGGCAGCAACAGGAGCTGGTAGAGAACGCCCGGCAGGTCAGCGAGACGGCCCGCCTGCTCTACGAGCGGGCCTGCAAGTTCGCCGAGCACCTCGGCAAGCTCGGCGACCACCTGGAGCGGGCCACCAGGGCCTACAACGATGCGGTCGGTTCATGGCAGAGCCGGATGATGCCGATGGGCCGCCGGATCAGCGAGCTGGGCGTGAGCAGCAAGGCCGGCGAGTTCGCGGACCTGAGGTCGATCGACATTCAGCCGCGCGCCCTGCCGCCGACCGAACCGGACGCGGCCGGGGATCAATAGTCGTCTTCGTCGGATTCGAGCGTGACCAGCCAGTCGTCGAGGTAGTCGAGGAACTCGCTGGTGCCGCGGGCCACGCAGGTCAGCGGGTCGTCGGCCACGCGCACGTCGAGGCCGGTCGCCTTGGAGAGCACCACGTCCAGTCCCCGCAGCAGCGCGCCGCCGCCCACCAGGTGGATGCCGTTGTCGACCAGGTCGGCCGCCAGCTCGGGTTCGAGCTGCTCGAGCGTGGTCAGCACGGCGTCGACGATCTGGCCGATGGGTTCCTTGAGGGCCTCGCGGACCTCCTCGGCCTTGATGAGGGCCTTGCGGGGCAGGCCGCTGATCATGTCGCGGCCCTTGACCTCGATCGATCCTTCCTCTTCCAGGGGCTGGGCCGAGCCGATCCTGATCTTGATGTTCTCGGCGGTCTGCGGGCCGACCAGCAGGTTGTAGGTGCGTTTGAGGTAGTTGATGATGGCCTCGTCCATGTCGTCGCCGGCTACGCGCAGCGAGGTGCAGCAGGCGATGTCGCCGAGGCTCATGACGGCCACTTCGGTGGTGCCGCCGCCGATGTCGACGATCATCGAGGCGGTGGGGTCGAAGATGGGCAGCTTGGCGCCGATGGCGGCGGCCATCGGTTCGGGGACCAGGCAGACCCGGCGGGCGCCGGCCCGTTCGGCCGAGTTGTAGACGGCGCGTTTCTCGACGGCGGTGATGCCCGAGGGGATCGAGATCACCACGCGCGGGTGTGCCAGGCCGCGGTTGCCGTGGACCTTGCGGATGAAGTAGCCCAGCATGGCCTCGGTGATGTCGAAGTCGGCGATCACGCCGTCTTTCAGCGGGCGGATGGCGGTGATGCTGCCGGGCGTGCGACCGAGCATTTCCTTGGCCACCAGGCCGACGGCCTTGCCGTTGGCGGTGTCGAGGACCTGGTTGGTGCCTTTGCGGACGGCGACGACGGACGGTTCGTTGAGGACGATGCCTTCGCCGCGAACACAGACCAGGGTGTTGCAAGTGCCCAGGTCGATGCCCATGTCGGTGCTGAACAGTCCTGTCAGGCGGCGTAGGAACACGCTAGGCTCCCGTCCGTGGGTAGCGACGATGAGGCGGACATCGGCGGCGGCGGCGGCAGGTGGCCGCCGTTCGCCTCGACCTTCGATTCTCCCGGCCCGCGCGCCGGACTGGCGGGAACGGAGCCGCCTTCGCAGTCAGGACGGTCGGAGGATCAGGCTCCGCCGGGGGGCAGCACCGTTCCGAAGAGCTGCATGGCGCGGTAGCCAACGTACACCGTCGCGATGATCACGAAAAGGAACGCGACGATGATCAACACGGTGTAGATGTCGCTTTCGCTGCTCGGCGATGCTCCGGATCCGGGCGTAGACAACTGTGACATAGTCGAACTCGATCCTTGGCTATACCAAATCGGCCCGTCGCCGGCGCCGGTCAGTTGATTCCGTAGACCACGGCGTCGCCGGGACGCACCTCGCCCTGCACCAGGGTGGTCAGCTTGCCGGCGGCGCTTTCGGCCTGCACCTTCTCGATCACCAGGTCGGCCAGGTAGGTGCCGCCCTGACGGTAGACCATGAACGTCATGCCCGGAACCACGCCGGCGTTCTCGCCCACGTTGATCTCCGCGTAGATGCCGTCGACGCGCGTCACCTCGGCCTTGATCTCGCCCGCGGCCGCCGGGGCCACCACCGCCACGCCCTGGGGCTGGGCCGGCAGCGGCGCCACGCCGCCGGCGCCGGCCCGGCGTTCGAGCTCGGCGTTGCGCTGCTCGGCGGCGTAGAGCTTCTCCTGGATGTTGCGGACCTGGTCCTGCAGGATGGTGACGTTGGTCGTCAGTTCGAGCACGCGGGCGTTGAGCCGCGCGTTACGCGACTGCAGGTCGATGTTCTGCGACAGGAGCGACTGGTTGTGCTTCTGGAGTGACTTCAGTTCACCGGTGGTGACCGCCAGGATCTCCTGGAGCTTGGCCCGGCCGGCCTCGAAGGCCTGGGCCTGGTTCCGGGCCGCGGCCAGGTCGCTGCGCAGCCTGGCGATCTGGTCCTGCGAGCTCTTGAGCTGCTCGCGGGCGTCGGCCAGCTCACGGTCACGGCCGGCGATCGTTTCGTCCTTGAGCGCCAGGGCGGCCTGCATCGCCGCCGCGGTGGCCTGGGCATCGACGATGGCGGCGTCGCGGGCCTTCTGGTACTCGGTGGCCAGCTCTTTCCAGTTGGCCCACTGGGCGGCCGTGACTATGAACAGGCACGACAGGGCGATCGACAGGACGGCAGTCAGTACGATGAATACTTTGGTCAGTGTGCTCACACGCCACTCCTTCGCAGCTTTGCGGAGTCCGGGTGGTCCACGGCGACAACGGTCTGATTGCTGGTCCGCGGGCGCCTCTGGTGCGGTCCAGCACGCCGGCGGGCCGGTCCGCCAGCGGGGATTGTAAACGCACCACCGCGCGACGCAACTCATTTTGGCAGAACACCGTGCGGTTGGCAAATCCACCGGGCCGGAAACTGTTTTGCCAGCCAGCGAGCCGCCCCACAACTGCTCCCGGCGGCCGTCGCCGGGAATGCGACCGCGGCCCGGACGGGATATCATCTTCGGACCACACAAGCTCTTGCAGGAGACGCGTGATGTTTGCCGGCATCGTCCAGGGCGTGTGCAAGGTAGCGGCCATCCGGCCGGCGGAGCAGGCTGTGCGCCTGGAGATCGAGCTGGAAGCGCTGGCCGACGGCCTGAGCCGCGGGGCCAGCGTCGCGATCAACGGCGCGTGTCTGACCGTCGCCGAGCTGGACGGCGCGCGGGCCGCTTTCGACGTGGTGCCGGAGACCTGCCGGCTCACCACGCTGGGGCGATTGGCCGCCGGCGACCTGGTCAACGTCGAGCGCGCCCTGCGGCTGGGCGATCCGGTCGACGGGCACCTGGTACAGGGTCACGTCGACGGCGTGGGACGCGTGGTGCGGATCGACCGCGGCGGCGAGTACAAGCTGTGGGTCCGCCCGCCGCGCGAGCTGCTGGGCCTGATCGTGCGCAAGGGATCGATCGCCCTGGACGGCACCAGCCTTACCGTGGTCGACGTGACGGCGGAGGACTTCTCGGTGGCCCTGATCCCGGTGACGCTCGAGCAGACGGTGCTGGGGCGCCGGCGGGTGGGCGACGAGGTCAACATCGAGACCGACATCCTGGCCCGGCTGGTGGCCCGGCAGTTGGCCGCCATGCGGGCCGGCGATGCGCTGACGCTGGACAAGTTGCGGGAAAGCGGGTTCGCGTGATGGCGGCGGATCGGGCCAACGGCGATTATCGGCCACTGGTGGGGATCACCATGGGAGACCCCCTGGGGATCGGGCCGGAGACAATCGTCAAGGCCCTGGCCGATTCCCGGCTGCGCTCGCGGGCGCGCTTCATCGTATTCGGGCTGGAGGAGGCCCTCGAGCTGGCGGCCGACCTGGCCGAGATCAATCCCTTCTGGTGGCGCGAACCCTACGACGGTACGGCCCGCGTGGGCCGCGGCGTGCTGGTGGCCGATTTCGACGACCTGCCGCTGCCGCGCATCAACGGCCACCGCGAGCCGGACGAGCTGGCCGGGGCGGCTTCCTTCAGGTTCGTCGAAGAGGGCATCCGCCATCTCAAGGCCGGCACGCTCGACGCCCTGGTCACCGGGCCGATCAGCAAGCAGGCCTGGCACCTGGCCCGCCAGCCCTTTCGCGGGCATACCGAGCTGCTGGCCCGGCGGCTGGAGGCCCGGCGGGTGACGATGGCGTTCGTGGCCGGCAAGCTGCGCGTGGCCCTGGCCAGCGACCACGTCGGGCTGTTCGACCTGCGCAACAGCTTCACCATCGGACTGGTCTATCAGCCTATCGACCTGCTCGACAAAGCCCTGCGCGAGTGGTTCGGCATAGCGCGGCCCCGCATCGGCGTGCTGGGCCTGAACCCCCACGCCGGCGAAGACGGCCTGATGGGCGACGAGGAACGCCGCATCATCGAGCCGGCCCTGACGCTGGCGCGCAACAGCGGCCTGGACGTGGCCGGTCCGCTGCCGCCCGATACGGCCTTCGTGCCCGAGGTCCGCCGGCGGTTCGACGGGCTGGTGGCGATGTATCACGACCAGGGACTGATTCCGGTCAAGATGCTGGCGTTCCGCGAGGCGGTCAACGTCACACTGGGCCTCGGGGTGATCCGGACCAGCCCCGATCACGGAACCGCGTTCGACATCGCCGGTCGCAACAAGGCCGACGCCGGCAGCATGCGCGCGGCGATCGAGCTGGCTATCGAGCTGGCGGCCCGCCGCCGGCTGGTGGCGACGGCCGCGGACCGCCCGTAGCTGTTCGCTCCCGGGCACAGCCCGGCCTGCTGCGCCGCGTCGATCGCCCGCGGGGGCGGTCGTGGATCAGTGCAGTTCGCCGCCCTCGGCCAGCTCGGGCTTGGCGCGCCTGCAGTCGAAGTACACGAACACGCACAGCGCCAGGAACAGCAGCAGGCCGACCCAGTTCTGCGTGCGGGCCAGTTCAGCGGGGTCGGCGCCCGAGACGATCTTGCGTCCGCTCATGTCGAGGAAGGGCATGATCTTGCCGACGGTGCGCGCGGTCCCCTCGATGACCGTCTTGACGCCGAACAGTTGCTCGTCGAGGGCGCTGATGAAGTTGACCAGCACTTCCATGATCGCGCCGCCGGCGATCAGGCCGGAGGCCAGCAGAATGCCCTTGTTGCTGCGGGCCTTGGCGAGCTTCTCGTCCTTGGTGCTCTTCTTGACCAGCGTGGCGACCAGCGCGCCGACCAGGATCGGCGTGTTGATCTCCATCGGGAGGTACATGCCCAGGCCGAAGGCCAGCGCGGAGATGCCCAGCAGCTCGACCGTCAGGGCCACGACCACGCCCAGGGCGTAGAGCAGCCAGGGGACCTGCCCGGTGCCCAGGAAGCTCTCGAGGGCGCCGGCCATCATGTTGGCCTGCGGGGCCGGCAGCGGCGTGGGGTGCTCCGGTCCGGGCACGTAGCCCGGGTTCTTGTTGAGGATCATGATGGTGCCGCAGACGAAGACCGCCGAGACCAGCGAGCCGGCCAGGGCGTTCCAGGTGATGCGCCGCGGGCTGGCGCCCAGCCAGTAGCCGATCTTGAAGTTGGTCACCAGGCCGCCGGCCATCGAGAGCGCCGTGCAGACCACGCCGCCGACCAGCAGCACCGCGAGCATCGCCTGGTCGCCTTTCTTCAAGCCCGCGGCCATCATCAGCACCGCGGTGATGATGATGGTGGTGACGGTCATGCCGGAGATGGGCGTGACCGAGATCATCGCGATGGCCCAGGCCGAGACGGTGGTGAACAGGAACGCGATCACCAGCGCGATGACCACGGAGATGGTGGCCATCCAGGTGGCGTCTTCCATGTCGTGGAAGACCACCGTGCGGAAGAAGACGCCCATCGCGATGACCGCCAGGACTCCCAGGATCAGAATCGTCCCGTAACCCAGGTCCTCGTCGGTGTGGTCTCGCTCGGCCTCGGCGTGCTTGCCGCCGAACAGGCCACCCACCACTTGGATCAGAGCGGTGACGATCACCTTGCCCATCTTGAGGATCGAAAGCAGGCCGGCGGTGAAGATCGCGCCGATGCCGACCACGCGCGGGATCTGGTACCAGATGTCGCGCGCACCGGTCGAGGCCACCGCCGGGTTGATGCTGCGCAGGGCTTCGAGATCGAGTTGGCCGAGCAGCGGCGTTATCACCAGGGCCGACAGGAACGAGCCGGCGCAGATGATCGAAGCGTAGCGCAGGCCGATGATGAAGCCCAGGCCCAGGAAGTAGGCGCCGGTGGCCATCACGAAGACGGCCTTGAACTTGGTCGTGAGCGTGGCGAACAGGCCGGTCTCGCCGAAGGCCAGCGCCTTGGCGGCGGCGTGCTTGACCGGGTGAACGGCCGCCATGCCGGTGGTGAAGATGTCGGAAAAAAGCTTGAGCGCCGTGGCGGCGAAGGTGTAGATGGCCGAGAGGATGAAGGAGTAGATCAGGATCCAGGCCTGGGTGGTGCTGCCCGACGCGCCGGTCACCAGGATTTCGTTGGTGGCGGTGGCCTCGGGGAAGGGCAGCTTGCCGTGCATCTCTTTGACGAAGTAGCGCCGGAAGGGGATCAGGAACAGCGCTCCCAGGATCGCCCCGAGAAGCGGCACCAGCGTGATCTGGAGAAACAGCGAGGTATTGCTCAGGTGCAGATTATCGTTGAGCTCGAGGATGTAGATCGCCGGCATGGTGAAGCAGGTGCCGCCGGCGACGTAGCCGCTGGTGGTGCTGATCGAGAGGATGTAGACGTTCTCGAGGATCGAGCTGGCCCGCCCGCCGGCCTTGAGCAGAAAACCCGACAGGCCGACCGCCAGGATCGAGATCGGGATAGCGGTTTCGATGCCCTGGCCGGCCTTGAGGGTCAGGAACGCGGCGGCGACCGAGAAGATGATGTTCATGGTCAGCCCGAAGATGAACATGCGGCCCGTCAGCTCGGGCACCCGCACGTCGGGCGGGACCATGGGGACAAACTTCTCGCCGGGCTTGAGTTCACGATACGCGTTTTCGGGGAACTTGAATCGGGGCTGCTGCTCGGCCATGGATGTATCCCTCGCAACGACTGGTGACTCGGTAGTCGCTCGGCGGCGCAGAGCCGGGCGACGGCAAGTGTGCGAAGCGTAGCATGTTCACGCGGCGGCGGCAACGAGCCGGCGGGCAACGACTTGCCGCCGGCGCTGCGCCGGCCGTACCCGGCGCCACCGGCGGGGATTGTCGTCCGGTTGGGGCTTGCCGCCGGGGGCGGGGGTCGATACGTTTCGCTAAAGCTGGCCGCAGATCGCCAGCAGGCGAGCATGCCCGCCGGCCTGAACGTCGCCGTTCGGGCCGGCGGACGTACCGGCCGGGGGGGTCGATTTTGGTGAGTACAGGCCGCTTGAGCCGCGCGGGAGTCAGATCATGAGCAACAAGCTGCTGGATCGTTTCTGTCGTTACGTCCAGGTGGAGACCACGGCGGTCGAGGATACCGACCAGTATCCCAGCTCGCCGGGGCAGTTGGAGCTGGGCAAGCTGCTGATGGAGGAGATGAAAGCCATCGGCCTGCAGGACGTGGCCGGCTACGAGGGCGGAGTGGTGATGGGGACCGTGCCCGGCAACGTCGAGGCGCCGACCATCGCCTGGATCGCCCACCAGGACACCTCGCCCGAAGCGCCCGGCAAGGACGTCAAGCCCATCGTGCACGAGAACTACGACGGCAACGACATCGTCCTGCCCGGCGATCCGTCGAAGGTCATCAAGGTCAGCGAGTATCCCGACCGGGCGGCCCTCAAGGGCAAGACCATCATCACCTCCGACGGTACGACGCTGCTGGGGGCCGACGACAAGGCCGGCATCGCCGCCATCATGACCGCCGCCGAGTACCTGGTCAGCCACCCCGAGATCAAGCACGGCCCCATCCGGGTGGTCTTCACCTGCGACGAGGAGGTCGGCCGCGGCACCGACAAGGTCGACATCGGCAAGATCGACGCCGTGGCGGCCTATACGCTCGACGGCGAGGGCGAAGGCGGCATCGAGAACGAGACCTTTTCGGCCGACCTGGCGACCGTCACCTTCATCGGCTTCAACATCCACCCCGGCTTCGGCTATGGCAAGATGATCAACGCCATCCGCATGGCCGGCGAGTTTCTGGCCAGGCTGCCGCGCGACAAGGCCCCCGAGACCACCCGCGATCGCGAGGGATTTCTGCATCCCTACGTGCTCGAAGGCGGCGTCGACAAGGCCAGTGTCAAGATCCTGCTGCGCAGCTTCGTGACCGAGGAGCTGGCCGAGCAGGCCGAGCTGCTCAAGAAGCTGGCCGCTGAGGTGGAGCAGTCGTTCCCCGGCGGCAAGGTGCAGGTCGAGGTGCGCAAGCAGTACCGCAACATGATCGAGCATCTGGAAAAAGAGCCGCGGGCGGTCAAGCTGGCCGAGCAGGCCTATCGCAACCTGGGCATCGAGCCGAAGTTCACCTCGATCCGCGGCGGCACCGACGGTTCGCGTCTGAGCGAGATGGGTCTGCCGACGCCGAACATCTCGACCGGCATGCACAACTTCCACAGTCCGCTCGAGTTTGCCTGTCTGGAGCAGATGCAGGCGGCGGTGGACATGCTGGTAGAGCTGGCCAAACTGTGGGGGCAGGAGAAGAAGTAGACCACGTCGGCGCCCGCGTCGCCGGGCGCCCTTTGCGCAGGAAGCACCGAGATGAGTGATACGCAGCCGGAGAAGAAGAGTCCGCTCCAGGAGATCGTGCAGCCCTTCGTAGACCTGATCCACGCCCCGCGGGCGCTGTGGGGCATCAACCTCGGTTATCTGATCGAGGGCATGGTCTACTTCGGGATGCTGGGTTACCTGGCGATGTTCTTCAACGACTATGTGGGCCTGGACGACGTCTGGGCCGGGCGCATGGTCGGAGTGCTCACCGCCGGCATCACCATCTCGATGTTCTTTCTGGGCACGGTGGCCGACCGCAAGGGCGTGCGCTTCGCGATCGTGGGCGCCTTCGTGCTGATGCTGGCCGGACGCGTGCTGATCTCGATCGGGCCGACCATCGGGCTGACACCCGGCGGCCTGGGGTCGCCGATCCACCTGCTGGTGATGGGGGGGATACTGCTGGTCATCATCGGCTACGGCATGTATCAGCCGGGGGCCTATGCGGCGGTGCGCGAGTTCACCACGCCCAAGACCGCTGGTATGGCCTTCGCGATGCTCTATGCCCTGATGAACCTGGGGGGCTGGCTTCCGAGCTTCTTCGGCTTCGTGCGCAAGGCGGTCGGCATCAGCGGGGCGTTCTGGGTGTATACCTCGCTGACCGCCGTGGCATTGGTGGCCACGTCGATCATCCTGTCACGCAAGACGGTGAAAGAGGCCATCGCCCGGGCCAAGGCCGAGCGCGAGCGCGAAGAGCGCGAGGCCCAGTCGCAACAGAAGGAGGTGATCTGCCCCAACGAGCAGTGCGGGGCCAGCAACGCGCCCGACGCCGAGTTCTGCGCCACGTGCGGCCAGCGGCTCAAAGAGGAGCAGGCCGAGGAGCCGGTCGAGAAGTGGAACTGGGACCTCGCCAGTCTCAAACGCTGGGCGGTCAACCACCCGCTGGCAGACGCCAAGTTCAGCTATTTCATCTTCTGTCTCATCCCGGTGCAGACGCTTTTTGCGCACAACTGGCTCACGCTGCCGATGTATGTCGATCGCGCGTTTCACGGCACGCTGATCGGCGACTACTTCGAGTTCGCGGTCAATCTCAACCCGCTGCTGATCTTCATTCTGGTGCCGATGGTGACCGCCCTGACGCAGAGGTCCAACGTCTACAACATGATGATCCTGGGCACCTTCGTGATGGCGGCGCCGACGTTCCTGCTGGCGCTGGGACCGACGCCGTGGACGCTGGCCGGCTTCCTGCTGATCATGACACTCGGCGAAGCCATGTGGCAACCGCGGTTCCTGCAGTATGCGGCCGAGATCGCCCCCAAGGGCCGCACCGGGGCGTACATGGGGGTGGCCCAGTTGCCGTGGTTCCTGACCAAGTTGCTGGTGCCGCTGTATTCGGGCTGGTTTCTGCAGAAGTACTGCCCGGGACCGGTCAAACTCCCGGCCATCTACCCCTTCTTCGAGGAAACCAAGCTCTATTGGCCGCCGGAGTTCCTGAACACCCAGACGATGTGGTTCATCTACGGCTGCATCGCCGTGACCTCGACGGTGTTCCTGATTCTGGCCCGCGGCTGGCTGGCCAAGGACTTCAACGCGCAGCACGCCAAGGGGCGCTAGCCGACCGGCGGGCACCAGCCGCCCAGCGCACCGTGCCGGCGGGGGCACAACGTAGCGGGCGCGGGGCGTTTCGGCCCCGGCGTTGTTAGGCGATCGTGCGGGCGGGGGCGGGGAGGTTTTCAGGTAAACGCCCGCGGTTGCCGATAAGCTGATTGGCGCATATGCTGCCGGCGCTGGGCGCGGGCAGAGCATATGGGACAGGTTTTCAATCGAGGCCGCTGACGCAAGCCGCCCCTCGGGAGCGGGACGCCTTGCGACGCCGGCCGGCATGACCGGGTCGACTGCATGTCAAAGCATCAGGTGCTCAAGCGGTGCCAGGAGAACCTGGGCTACCGCTTCAGGAACGCGAGACTGCTGAAAGCCGCGCTGACGCACTCCTCGTCGGCGCAGACCCGCCAGGAGAGCAACGAGCGTCTGGAGTTTCTGGGCGACGCCGTGCTCGAACTGGTCATCTGTCACGAGCTGTACGACCGCTATCCCGAGGCGATGGAAGGCGAGCTGACCAAGATCAAGTCGGCGGTGGTCTCGCGCCGCGTTTGCGCCCGCGTGGCCCACAAGCTGGGGCTGCCCGAGGCCCTGGTGCTGGGGCAGGGCATGGACGCCGGCGTCGGCATGCCCAAGTCGCTGGCGGCCGCCGTGCTCGAAGCCGTCATCGCCGCCATCTACCTCGACGGCGGCCTGGAGCCGGCCCGGCAGTTCATCCTTCAGCACATGGGCGAGGAGATCGCCCGGGCCAATCGCTCGGACCACCAGTACAACTTCAAGAGCCAGTTGCAGCAGTACGCCCAGCGCCACATGCGTACCACACCCACCTACGAGCTGCTCGACGAAAAAGGCCCCGATCACGCCAAGTGCTTCGAGGTGGCCGTCTCGATCGGCAGCCACCAGTTCCCCAGTGCCTGGGGCCCCAGCAAGAAGGAAGCCGAACAGAAGGCCGCCTGGCGGGCCTTGCGCGAGCTGGGCGTCGTCAACGGCGAGTTCGCCGAGTCCGAGCCGGAAGACGACGACGAGGCCGAAGACCAGGCCCAGACCGAGGCAGGAGCGGCCAGTTGAGGCCGCCGGCTGCTGCTCGCCGCGCGCAACGGCCTGCCGTTATCAAACGCAAGCGTCGCCTGGCCGCCACCCGGTCGCGTGGCGTGATCAGCGGTTATCATGTCGCTCGTGGAGCCATCTTCTGCCAGCCAGGCCCAGCGGTGCCGTGCCGCACCGCTGCTGCGGGTCGAGGACCTGCGCGTCGAGTTCGTGCTGCGCCGCGGGCGGCGTCTGCGGGCCGTCGACGGCGTCTCGCTGGAGGTGCCGCGCGGACGTACGCTGGGACTGGTGGGCGAGAGCGGCTGCGGCAAGACCACGCTGGCGCGGGCGGTGCTGCGGCTGGTGCCGGCGCTCAGCGGGCGGGTGTGGTTCGACGGCCGGGATGTGCTGGCCATGCCACGCCGCGAGCTGCGCAAGCTGCGCCGCGGCATGCAGATCGTCTTCCAGGATCCGGCCGGCAGCCTCAATCCCCGGCTGACCGTCGAGCTGGCGGTGGGTGAAGCGCTGAGCGTGCACGGCCTGGTCTCCAGCCGCACCGAGCGGCGCCGGCGCGTGGGGGAGCTGCTGCGGCGCGTGGGGCTGCGCGAAGCGGACATGGACCGCTATCCGCACGAATTCTCGGGCGGCCAGCGCCAGCGCATCGGCATCGCCCGGGCGCTGGCGCTTCAGCCGCGGCTGGTGGTGTGCGACGAGCCGGTCTCGGCCCTCGACGTCTCGATCCAGTCCCAGATTCTGAACCTGCTGCTCGATCTCCAGGCCGAGCTG
>CAZRSM010000439.1:0-7627 GCA_964602755.1 uncultured Planctomycetales bacterium | reverse complement strand
ACCACCGAAGACCAGTTGCGCCGCATCATCTCGGGCGAAATGACGGTCGACGAGTTCCGTTCGCCGCAACGCAGCGCGCGCAAGCGTTCGCAGCGCTCCGCCGCCGATCGCCCCCGCGCCGGCAATCCCCCGCCTCCGCCGCCCGAGCCGCAGCGCATTACTGGGCCCAAGAGTTCCCGCAGCGGCGCCCGGGTTCCGCCCCAGCCGCCGGGAGCCGCGCGCGTCGGCCGCGAGCGCAGCGGCGAGCAGCCGGCGGTGGGCAAGGTCCGCCGCTCGGGCCGCGTTTCTACCGGGCCGCGGGGCGCCGGAGCGCTGTCGCGCAGCAAGAGCGGCAAGGGCGCCAAGTCGGGCAAGGGTTACGAGTCGAAGTGGGACAAGTATGTGGCCGACTTCATCAAGAAGTACCAGCTCAACAACGAACAGCAGCAGAAGGCCCGCAGCGTGCTCGCCGACTGCAAGAAGCAGGCCGCCCGCTACCTGAAGTCCAAGCAGAGCGCCTTCGACCGCATCGACAAGCAACTGGCCGCCTTGCGCAGCGCCAAGTCGAAGAACAAGAGCAAGCAGCAGAAGGCCCTGACCGACCAGCGCGCCAAGCTCATGGAGCCGATCGACCGCATCTTCGACAACCAGCTCAAGCCGCGGCTCGAGCGCATCCCCACCAGAGCGCAACGCAAGGCTGCCGAGGCCGCCGCCAAGAAGCCCAAGACGGGCAGGTCCAAAGCCTCGTCGGACAAGAAAAAGCCCGTCCCGCAACCCAAGAAGCCGTAGGAGCCCGCCTGGTGGCCCCGTGCCCGGTTTCGGCCACGATCGATCCGGGCCGCGCGCGGCTCGGGCCTAATTCAACCACTCGGCCGCGCTGACCGATAGCTCATTGGCCGCCGGCCGGCCGACTTGACCGACACCAGCGCGGCGGTAGCCTTGGGATGACGAGCGGACACTCCCGCTGAGGGGTTCACAAGGAGAATCCACTGATGCGCAGCTTGTTTCTTCGCGGCAAGATCTGGCTGATGTATGCGGTTTCCGGCGGCGGACTGCTGGTATTGGGGGGCTGCGACCCGAACGTGCGTGACACCGTGCTGGCTGGCGTCGAGGGTGCCACCACCACGCTGGTGACGACCTTCATCAACGCCTTCTTCCAGACCGTGCTGGCCCCCGACGACGAGGGCATCGCCACCACCGTCCAGGTCTTCACCGACCACCTGCACCAGTTCTTCGGCTGACGCCAGCGGCCCGGACAGCCAGCCGACCGAACCAGCGCGGCGCGGGAACCGGTCGAACACGGCCGGTCCCCGCCGGCGTTTCCGACGCGAATCCCGCTTGCCCGGCCATTGCCGGCCGACACGCGGATCGGCCAGCCTTGGTCAGAACTCGACCTTCACCGCTTCCATGGCGGCCTCGAGGTCCTGCTCCCCGAGCGTAGTGACCACGCACAGGCACAGGTTGGCGCTCTCGCTGTGCATCAGCCGCAGTTTGCCGACCTGCACGCCGTGACCATTGTGTCCCCCCAGGCGACACGCCACGCACTCCCGGTTGCCGTAACGTTTCTCGATCTTGGGGGGGCATTGCAGGATGAGCAACTGCCCCGCAGGACCGCTGTAGTGCCACGCCAGCGCCTTGTGATGGCGTCCCATGTGGAGCACGTGCAGGGAGCGCAGCGTCAGGCCACCGGGCAGCTCGTCCGGAGCCGCGACGCGCACGCGCATCAGCTCGGCTGCTTCCTCCGGCGTTACGGCATGGCCGCCATGCCTGGCCAGCAGGGCCGCGATGCCGGCCTGGATGTCGCCGTCGGCCTGTTCGAGGACGGGGCGGAAGTCGATCTGGGCCGCCCCGGCCGGTGCGGCCCACGGCCCTTGCAGGGCCAGCCACCCCAACCCCACCGCCAGCAGCAGCGAGGCCGCAGTCGCCAGCCGTCGCCCGCTCACGAAGCGCGCCAGACGGATGCGCACCGGCGGATCGGCCGGCGCCCCCGAGGCCGCTTCCAGCCGTCGCTCGATGGCCGTCCACAGCTCGGCCGGCGCCGCGGCCCGCGGATCACGCCGCAGCCCGCCGACCAGCTCCTGGAGCTCGGCGTACTCGGCCCGGCACGCACCGCAGTGCGCCAAGTGGGCCTCGACCGCGGCGAGCGTCTCGGCACTCAGCTCGCCGTCGAGCAGTTCTCCCAGCAATGGACGGACATCTGAACAGGTCATCTCGTTATTTTGGACGCGCGGCGTCGGGTTTTTCTTCCGCACAGGCACCGCGCTGCTCCAGAAGGATCTTACGCAGCTCCTCACGGGCGCGGTTGAGCCGCGAGGCGACTGTCCCGGGCGAAACTTCGAGTATCCCGGCGATTTCGTCGTAACTCAGCTCTTCGTGATAACGCAGCAGAAGAATCAGCCGATGTTGTTCCGATAACCTCAGCAGGCCGTTTTCCAGGTCGTAGGCCGGTTCGTCCTCGTGGTTGCCGGACCGACGGTCGCGGGCGATGCGTTCTTCGTGTCGCCGCTCGGTGCGACGCTTGCGCAGCCACTGGAGGGCCTGGTTTGTCGCGATGCGGTAGAGCCAGGTTCCCAGGCCGCTGCGGCCCTCGAACTCGCCGATGCGCTCGAAGGCCCGCATAAAAGTGTCCTGGGCGAGGTCGAAGGCGGCGTGCTCGTCGCGGGTGATGCGTCGCAGCAGGCTGTAAATGCGGTCGGCGAACAGCTCGTAAAGCGCACGCTGGGCGTCGCGATTGCCCGCTCGACAACCCTGGATGATCGCACGCTCGTCCACGATCTGGTCATGATACCGGCTGGCGCGCGGCGGGCCAGAGGTCCGGGCTTGTTGCCCACCGGGGGGCCGATTACCGTATCTGCCTGACTGGCCGACACTTCGGCCGCATGAGGGCCGGCGCATGCAGTGGCTGTGGGTACTGGCACATATCGGACTGATCGCCGGTTTCCTGCTGGCGCTCGCCATCGTAGCGCACGTTCTGCGGAACGAACGTTCGCCCTCCGGCACCATCGCCTGGCTGCTGGTCATCCTGCTGCTGCCGTATGTCGGCGTGCCGCTGTACCTGCTGCTGGGCGGCCGCAAGATGCAGCGCATCGCCGCCAGCAAACGCGACCTCAACCTCGCCGACAAGCCCTCGGGCGTTCCCACGGGCCCCACGCGGCTCCAGGCCCTGTTGCGGTCCTACGGCATCCCCGGTGCCACGCAGGGCAACCGCATTCGGCTCTGCGCCAACGGCGAGGAGGCCTACCAGCGTCTGGTCGACCTGATCGAGTCGGCCCGGAGCTCGATCTGGATCGAGACCTTCATCCTGCACCTCGACGAAACCGGGCGCGACATAGTCCAACGCCTCGTCCGCCGGGCGCGCGAGGGCCTGGAGGTCCGCGTGCTGCTCGACGGCGTCGGCTCGCTCCACACGCCACGGAGGGCCTTGCGCGACCTGCTCGACGCCGGCGGACGCGTCGAGCACTTCATCCCCGTGCTGCACCGACCGTTCCGCGGGCGGACCAACCTGCGCAACCATCGCAAGATCATGATCGCCGACCAGCGGCACCTGATGGCCGGCGGCGCCAACATCGCCCTCGAGTACATGGGCCCCGAGCCGCATCCCGACCGCTGGCGTGACCTGATGTTCGTGCTCGAGGGACCGGCCGTGGCGCATTACGCCGACGTCTTCCGCGCCGACTGGCACTTCGCCAGCGGCGAAGAGCTGGCGGCCGCCGACGAGCCGGCGCGCATCGCCGGCCAGGCCACGGTGCAGGTGGTCCCATCCGGCCCCGACGTGATGGGCGACACCATCTACGCCGCTTTGCTGACGGCCATCTTCGCCGCCCACGAACGCATATGGGTGGTTACGCCCTATTTCGTGCCCAATCAGGCACTGGAGGAGGCCTTCGTGCTCGCGGCCCACCGCGGCGTCGACGTGCGGCTGATCATCCCGCGCGAATCCAACCACCCTGTCGCCGACGTGGCCAGCCGCACCTACCTGCGCGACATCCAGGCCGCCGGCGGCAAAATCCACCTCTACCAGAACGGCATGATGCACGGCAAGGCGCTGCTGATGGACCGCGAGCTGGCCATCATCGGCTCGGCCAACGTCGACTCGCGCTCGCTGTTCCTGAACTATGAGGCGGCCCTGTTCGTCTACAGCGCCCCCGACATACGGCAGGTCGAACGCTGGATCGAACGCACCCTGGTGGGAACGCGCGTGGGCGTCGACGAGGCCGGCCCGTTGCGCGAGTACGTCGAGGGCCTGACGCGCATCATCTCACCGCTGCTCTGATCCCCCCTCCCGCTCGCCGCGCCGGTCGACCGCGGCCCCAACCTGTGCCACCCCCGCACCGCTCAGAACGCAGCCTGTTGGGGCTGCCGGGGGCTCGCGACCACTGGCAAATCCCGGCGTTTGGCGGTATAAAACACGCTGCGGAGTGCTGTAAGTATAGTGACACCGGCCCGGGGGCCGATGTCCGGCCTCAAGCGGCCCGGCGGCCCGTGCCTTTGGTTTGGACCCTAGCAGGACATACGGATATGAAAACCGTTCTGCCGCGACAGGAATTCAGCGACGCCATCTCGGCGGCCCTACACCTCATCAGCGCCCGTACGCCCCGCGAGATACTCAAGTGCGTCAAACTCTCGGTTGCCCAGGACGTGCTTACGCTCAGCGCCACCGACGGCGAGACGGGGTTGCTGATGCGCGTGCCGGTGCTGTCGGTCGACAAGCCGGCTGACGTCGTCGTCCCTGCCGAGCGGCTCGGTCCGGTCATTCGCGAAATGAGCGACCTCGAGATAACCCTCGAGGCCGACGAACATTACTGCACCATCCGCGGCGAGGGCAGCGAGATCCGGCTCTTTGTCAAAGACGCCGCCGACTTCCCCCCCGTGGCCAGCTTCGACGACGAGGCCGACCTGGTGGTCGACGGCCGCGAGCTGGCCCGCATGATCTCGCTGACCGTCTATGCCGCCGCCCGTGAAACCAGCCGCTACGCCATCAACGGCGTGCTCTGGCAGAAACGCGACAAGCAACTGTTCCTGGTGGCCACCGACGGCCGGCGACTGGCCCGCGCCGGCGGCGAACCGGCCGAAAGCAACAGCGCCGACTTCGAAGCCATCCTGCCGGCCAAGACCATGGCGGTCTACGAGCGCGTCCTGGGCGCCCACGACGGCGACGAGGGCATCCGTATCAGGTTCACCCCCAACCAGGTGCTGCTGGCCGCCAGTGATCGCGTGCTCTCCTCGGTGCTGCTGGAGGGCACCTTCCCGAAGTACGAAGACGTCATCCCCGCCGAACACGACAAACGCGCCAAGCTCAACCGCGAAGAGTTCCTCAGCGCCGTTCGGCGGGCGTCGCTGCTGACCGACGACGAATCGCGAGCCGTCAAATTGTCCTTCGGCGACGACAAGCTGGTGATTACCTCGCAGACCCCCGAGCAGGGTGACGCGCGCATCGAAGTCCCGGTCGAATACGAAGGCGAACCGCTGGCCATCGGCTTCAACCCGGCTTTCCTCACCGAGGCCCTGCGGGCAATGTCGTATGACGAGGTGGTCTTCGAGCTGCACGAGCCGTTCAAGCCCGGGGTGCTCAGCGGCGGAAACCGTGAGGAGTTCCTCTACGTGGTGATGCCGGTGTCGTTGTCGCAGTAATCCACCGCCCGGGGGGGCGGGGCCGGACTCGGGGGGACGTTGCGAGACTGCACAAGCGTTCGGCGGGCAGCCAGCGCTGCTCGTCCGGTTGGCTTGATCGTGCATACTCAAGGACGCATGAACAGTCGTCAGTACAGCCAGATGTTGGCCAATCGCCGCGTGCGGCGGCCCGGCGCCGTGGGCGAGGGACCGGCGCTCGATGCCGTGCTGCGCCGCGCCGCCGGCCAGCTCAAGCAGCGCCAGCAGGTGCTGCGCAGCCTGGAGCGCCTGGTAGAGGCCGAGTACCTGGCGCAGGTGAGCGTGCTGAGCTTCGACAACGGCTGTCTGACGCTGGGCACTGCAGACGCCGTCGTGGCCGAACGCCTGCGGCGCCGCATAACCACGCTCGAGAAGCAACTGGCCGGGTCGGTTCCGGGCCTGCGCCGCCTGCAGATAACACGCGGCGGCCCGCCGACCGCGGCCGCAGCAGGAGGATCGAAACTGCCGTGACAGAAACCGCCTCCTCACAGGTCTACGACGAGAGCAAAGTTCAGGTGCTCGAAGGCACCGAGCACGTCCGCAAGCGCCCGGGCATGTACATCGGCGACACCGGCGTCTACGGGCTGCACCACCTGGTCTACGAGGTCGTCGACAACGCCATCGACGAGGCCATGGCCGGGGTCTGCAAGAACATCACCGTCACCATCAAGGCCGATGGCAGCGTCTGCGTCGAAGACGACGGCCGCGGCTTCCCCGTGGGCATCAAGAAAGAACACGGCATGTCCGCCCTCGAACTGTGCCTCACCAAGCTCGGGGCCGGCGCCAAGTTCGACCGCGACTCGTACAAGGTTTCCGGCGGCCTGCACGGTGTGGGCGTCAGCGTCGTCAACGCGCTGTCCGAACACTGCGAGGTCGAAACCCGCCGCGACGGCCGGGTCTGGATCATCGGCTTCCAGCGCGGCAAGACCGTGCGTCCGCTGGAGGCCATCAGCCAGACGGACCGCACCGGCACGCGGGTCGAGTTCAAGCCCGACCCGGAAATCTTCGGCGACGCCGAGCTGAGCTTCGAGACCCTCTCGCGCCGCCTGCGCGAGCTGGCCTATCTCAATCGCGGACTGCGCATCACGCTGATCGACGAGCGCATCGACAAGAGCGAGACCTACCACTTCGAGCACGGCATCCGCCAGTTCGTCGAGCACCTCAACGAGGGCAAGAACGCCCTGCACCCGGTCATCCACATCAAGCGCGAAGACCCCCGGCAGCGGCTGATCTGCGAGGTGGCCCTGCAATACACCGACGGGTACAACGAGAACGTGCGCTCGTTCGCCAACAACATCAACACCGTCGAAGGCGGCACGCACCTGTCGGGCTTCCGCAGCGCCCTGACGCGCTGCCTCAACAGCTACGCCCGCAAGAACAACCTCTTCAAGCCCTCGGACCCCACGCCCTCGGGCGAAGACGTGCGCGAGGGCCTGACCGCCATCGTCTCGGTGATGGTCGCCGAGCCGCAGTTCGAGGGCCAGACCAAGACCAAGCTCGGCAACAGCGAGGTGGGCACCTTCGTCGAGACGTCGGTCAACGACGCGCTGAGCACCTACCTCGAAGAGCACCCCGGCGAGGCCAAGCGCATCGTCAACAAGGCCATCCAGGCCGCCCAGGCCCGCGAAGCCGCCCGCCGGGCGCGCGAGACCGCCCGCAAGTCTTCCATGTCGGGGGCCGGGCTGTCGCGCAAACTGGTCGACTGCTCCAGCCGCAACATCGACGAGAGCGAGCTGTTCATCGTCGAGGGCGATTCGGCCGCCGGCTCGGCCAAGGGATATCGTGACGCCCGCACGCAGGCCATCCTGCCGATCCGCGGCAAGATCCTGAACGTCGAGAAGGCCCGGCTGCACAAGGTCTTCAGCCACGAGGAGATCGTCGAGATCATCAAGGCCCTGGGCACCGGCATCGGCAGCGAGGACTTCGACATCTCCAAGCTGCGTTACGGCAAGGTCATTCTCATGACCGACGCCGACGTCGACGGCTCGCACATCCGCAC
>CAZRSM010000438.1:0-5180 GCA_964602755.1 uncultured Planctomycetales bacterium | reverse complement strand
AGGTCGACCGCGCCGTCGCCGTCGAGGTCGCCGTCCTGGTAGGTCATGCCGCCGGTGGTTCCGTAGTTGGAAAGCATGATCGACAGGTCGGCCAGGTCGACGGTGCCGTCGCCGTTGATGTCGCCCAGCAGGCTGACGCTGACCGTGAAGCTGGCACCGCTGGTATCGACGGTGGCGGCGACGACGGGCGAAAAGGCCGGCGGCGAGTTGACCTGCGTCAGCACGTTGGCCAGCACGTTGGCCAGCGAGAAGGTGTAGCTGCCGCAGGCGGCCGGGGCGGTGAAGCTGCCCGAGACGATGACCTGCGGGCCGCTCTGTCCGACGCCGCCGATGACGTTGGCGTTTTCGGCCAGCCCGGTGCCGGAGGGCATGGCCTGGCCGAAGGTGTTCTGCGCACCGCCCAGTTGGATGAGGTTCATCTGGCCGGCGGTGCCGCGCTGCACGCCGACGTAGCCGCTGGCGGCGCCGTTCTCACCGGGGTTGGTGATGCCGGCGGGGCGGTCGAAGTTCTGCATCGTGGCGTCGATGCTGCCCGGGTCGGCCTGCGGGATGTCGATGAAGGCCGGATTGCCGGCGTCCTGGACCAGATCACAGATCAGCAGGGCCAGGCCCTGGTTGTCGCCGGTGGAGACGGTGGCCACGACCGACCACTCGATGGTCGTGCCGGGCGCGACTGCGGTGCCGGCCTGCGGCGAATCGAGCGTCACGGTGACGGTCTGCGCACCGGCCAACGACACCACGGCCGCGAGGGCCAGCGCGGTGGAAAGGCAGCGTAGCATGTAGCGTTCTCCCTCAGTTTTGCCGCACAGCGGCGCGATAGTCTGCTGTCAAACGTGCGTCAGGACCTCTTACACTATGCCGCGGGACGGCGCGTACGCTTCTGGGCGCCCGTCGCTCACCGCGAGGCGTCAACCTGCATTCTAACTGGCGGCTGCGGCGCATGCCAGCGAAAAAGCCACCGATAACGCGGCGCGGGCGCGGCCGGCGAAGCGCGCAGGGCTGATTTTTTCGGGTCTGATGCGAACCGCGGTCGGCGGGTGACGTATTGGCCAGTTGGACCATGGCGCGGGGGGCAGATATGCGCCGGCGCGATTGACATGGGCGTATTAGTACTTATATTCCCGACAGTTACGCCCGTAAGAGCCGCTGAGCATGTGCGGTCGCTCGCGGCGCAGCCGCCGCAGGCCGGGGCAGGGCGCGCCTGGTTTAAGTCCTTCATCCATACTTTTTCCCGCAGTGGTGAGACATGGCACACGATCGACTCGATCTCCAGGTGGAAACAGGGCGGGCGACCGCCAAGCTGATTGCGACGCTGCTCGGGGGGGTGCTGGTGCTGGCTTCGTTCGTCGCCGAGTGGGTCTTCGGCGACACGACCGCGCTGCACGGTGAGGAAGTCAGCAACTTCTACCGCGACATCCTGGCGGTGATCGGCGCGCTGCTGCTGGCGGTGCCGCTGTGGGTCCACGCCTTCGAATGCCTGATGGCCGGCCACATGCACATGGACGAGCTGGTGGCCCTGGCGATCCTGGCGGCCTTCGCGATCGGCGACTACCAGACCGCCGGCGTGGTCGCGTTCTTTTTGCTGCTGAGTAATCTGATCGAATCGCGAACAGCGCTCGGGGCCCGCGCGGCCATCCAGAGCCTGATGAAGCTCACGCCCACCAAGGCCCGCCGCCTGCGCGACGACGGGACCGAGGAAGAGGTCGAGGCCCACAACCTGCGGCCCGGCGACGTGGTCATCGTGCGTCCCGGCGACAACATTCCCGCCGACGGGGTCATCATCGAAGGCGGATCGACCATCAACGAAGCCAACATCACCGGCGAATCGCTGCCGGCCGAGAAGGTCGCCGGCGACGAGGTGTTCGGCGGCACGAGCAATGTCACCGGCGCGCTCAAGATCCGCGTGACCAAGGCCGGCGCCGACACCACGCTGGGACGCGTGCAGGAGCTGATCCTGGACGCCGAGCGGACCAAGATTCCGCTGATGCGGCTGATCGACCAGTACGCGGCGTGGTATACGCCGATCACGCTGATGCTGGCGGGCGTGGTGTGGTTCTTCACGCGCGACATGCGGGTGACCATCTCGCTGCTGGTGATCGCCTGCCCGTGCGCACTGATTCTGGCCACGCCGACCGCGATTGTGGCGGCGCTGTCGGCCGCGGCGCGGCTGGGTGTCTACATCAAGGAAGCCGGCAACATCGAGTGGGCCCGCAAACTGACGGCGATCGTGCTCGACAAGACCGGCACGCTGACCACCGGTGAGCTGGCGGTGACGCGGCTGATGCCGGCGCCGGGCGTGGACCCGGCCGAGCTGCTGACGGTGGCGGCGTCGCTGGAGCGGCTCAGCACGCACCCGGTGGCCCGCGCCATCCGCATGGTGGCCGAGAAGGCCCGCATCAAGTACCACGAGGCCGGCGACTTCGCGGAGGTATCGGGCAAGGGCGTCAAGGGACTGGTCGACGGCAAGCCGGTGCTGGTCGGTCGGCGAAGCTGGGTCTCCGAGCTGGGGGCCGACCTGAGCGATCTCGCCGACGAGAAGTACCGCGAGCCGGAAGGCTTGAGCACGCTGTACGTGGTCTACGACGGCCGCTGCCTGGGCTGGATCGGCCTCGAAGACCGCACGCGACCCGAAGCCCGCCAGGCGCTCGACGAGCTGCGGCACCAGGGCATCCGCGAGCTGATCATGGTCACCGGCGACAAGTGGTCGGTGGCGCGGCGGGTGGCGGCCGAAATGGGCTGCTCCGACGTGCAGGCCGAGGTGCTGCCGCAGGACAAGCTGGCTCTGGTGCACGAACTCAAGCGCCGCGGGCACATCGTGGCGGTGGTCGGCGACGGGGTCAACGACGCGCCCGCTTTGGCGGCCGGCAACCTGGGCATCGCCATGGGGGCCGCCGGCAGCGACGTCGCCATGAACAGCGCCAGCGTGGCGCTGATGAGCAGCGACCTGCGGCGGCTGCCGTTTCTGGTGGGGCTGAGCCGGGCCACGACGCGCGTGATCTGGCAGAACCTGATCTTCGGCGTGTCCTACATCCTGCTGGGCGAGGTGGCCATCATCCTGAAGATGATCGGGCCGATGGCGGCGGCGGTGCTGCACGCCATCGCGTCGGCGATCGTGGTCTTCAACAGCGCCCGGCTGGTCCGCTACGGCGAGCATATTGCGGCCCACGTTCCGCAGAAGCGCTCCGGCGAGGAGCCTCCCGAGACCGGGCGCGTGGCCCTGCAGCCGGTGGCGGCTTCGTAATGGTCGAGATGAGCGGCTACGGATCCCAGACGATGTGCGGTGCGGCACCAGCCGGCCGGGAAGCACGGGCAAGTTCTACTTGCCCATGGCACCCGTACGAGGGACGCCGCCCTGGTTCCGGCGCGCGTTGCGTTGTTACTCCGCTCCCTTCCAGGGAGGGGCGGGGGGAGGGTCGGCGGCTAGCCCACTTCGCGGGTCTGGAACATCGCCGCGCCGGCGGCCAAGATCGCGCAGACGTACACCGCGGCATAGGCGCTGACGCGGGCGACGTGCTGTGGCGATATCTCGAGCTGTTGCGTGATGGCGTCGCCGAGCCAGAAGAACTGGAAGTTGGGCAGCACGGCGTAGAGCACTTTGGCCAGCTGGGTCTGCTGCCCCGAGCCGCCGCCGAAATAGTAGTCCGACAGCAGGCCGACCAGAAAGACGCCGCTGCACAGCACCAGCGTGACCACCTGGCTGAAGCGGGTGGCCAGGGTGACGGCGAAGGCCGCCAGGATGAGCACGGCCTGGAGCACCAGCAGGATGGCGAAGTAGACCGCCAGCGGCTCGATGTTTTCTTTGCGGCCGAACGGCGTCATGGGCGGCTGGGGGTTCCACTCCTTGTCGAAGAACATGGTGGTGATGACCGCCACGGTGGCCAGGGGGATGATCCAGGCGGTGAGCGTGGTCGAGAAGTTCCAGCCGTAGACGTAGTTGCAGAAGCCGGCGGCGATCAGGCTGATCACCACGGCCGCCGTCCCGAGCACCAGCACCGGCTGGTCCCACTTGTCGGAGGAGGCTTCGAGCACGCCGTGGCGCACCGCCATGACGAACACCAGCGACAGGAAATAGTAGGCCACCACCAGCGCGGCAGCGACGCCGAAGTACTTGCCCAGAAAGAAGGTGGTGCGGCCGACGGGTTTGGAGACGACCGTCAGCACGGTGTGGGTCTCGATCTCGCGGGTGATGACGCTGGTGGCGCTGAATACGCTCAGCAGCAGTCCGAACAGCAGCAGCGTGGCCAGGCAGTTGTCGACCAGCATCTTGGTATCGCCGCCGCCTTCGAGCGTGAAAGCCGACAGGGTGGGTCCGAAGACGGCGATCCAGACGGCGGTAGCCCACATGAGGATGCCGTAGATGGGTTGCCGAATCGTCTCGGCGAAGGTGTTGGCGACGATCGCGAGAAACCTGTTGGCCATGGTTCTGGATTCCGTAGCGTTCGGCCGCCGCGTGGTCGTCGGCCGGATCAGCGGAGATTATGCGCCGCGGCCGCCGGCGGCACAACGAGGAGTACGGCTCTGGCCGGCGGCGGTTCGATGAACGTCAGTGAGTCTGGTTGTAGAGTTCGGCGAGGTGAGAAGTGACTGAGACATCCCACGCTCGCGCCCGGCGTGCCAGCGTAGCGGGCCTGATCCTGCAAATCGTCGCCTGTGGAGCCGTCCTGGCGCTCAGCGTCTACGGCCGGTCGGGGGCGCTGGGCATGCTGACGCTCTATCTGGCCGGCGGCATCCCGATCTGGTTCATCGCGCTGCTGGTTTTCAGGCAGCACGAACTGGCTGCCCTGGAGCGCATGGACCTCGAGGAGCTGCGCCGCGAAAAGCAGTCCGTCGGCGGGGAGGCCATCTTCGAGACCGAAGAGGGCAGCCTGGGGATGCTGGTGGCGCAGGCCCGCCTCGAGTGGATGCGCAAATGGCTGGTGCCCGGCTTCGGCCTGGCCGCCGGCCTGTATCTGATCGGCGCCGGCGTGCTGGGATGGACGTGGCTGCGCAGCGCGGAAGAGTGGCAGGCGCTCGAGAGACCCGAGATCGCGCTGGTCTTCGTCTCGCTGGTGATGCTGTTCCTGTTCTTCTTCGGGCGCTATGCGGCGGGCATGGCCCGGGTCACGGAATGGCAACTGCTCCGCGGTTGCGGCTCGTTCATGCTGGGCAATGCGCTGGCGACGTTGGCGGTGGCCGTCGCG
>CAZRSM010000437.1:0-2473 GCA_964602755.1 uncultured Planctomycetales bacterium | reverse complement strand
CCCTGGGCGTTGGATTATCACCCCTTATTGATGCCACCCGGCCCGAGTGCCGAAGAGAATATCGCCGGGGCCCCGGCGCAAACGCATGCATGCGAGGAAAGCCCGTGGAGTTGCCCGTGGCCTACAAGCCGACAGCCGTCGTGACGCCGCACGGCGTCGCTGGACGACGCCGACCGGCGCGCGTGACGGCCCTGCTGGCGCTTCTGGCCGCCGGCGCGGCGGCGCTGGCCCAGCCGGGCGACACGGCCCAGCTCGAGCAGCTCCAGCAGGCTTTCGAACGGTTGATCGAGCGGGTCACGCCGTCGGTGGTCGGTATCCGCGTGCATCGCCGCTATGTCTCGCTGCCGGGCGATCGGCGCGCCGCCGGTGCGGGCTACGAGCACGTCATCGTGGTCAACGGCAGCGGCACGATTCTCACCAGCGACGGGCTGATCCTGACCAACGAGCACGTGATCCAGTCGGCCCAGCAGATAGAGGTGCTCTTCGCCGACGGTGCCAAGAGCATGGCAGTGGTGGTGGCTGCCGACCCGCGCGGCGACCTGGCGATCATCCGGGCGGCGCGCACCGGCCTCAAGCCGGCCCCGCTGGCGGACTGGAGCCAGGTGCACCGCGGCCAGTGGGCCCTGGCCCTGGGCAATCCCTACGGCCTGGGGCGCGACGGCAACCTGAGCGTCTCGATCGGCGTGGTTTCCAACCTGGATCGCACGCTGCCCGGTCTGGGCGAGATCGACGACCGCTTCTACGGCGACCTGATCCAGACCACGGCGATGATCTACCCCGGCTGTTCGGGCGGTCCGCTGTTCAACATCCGCGGCGAGCTGGTGGGCGTGGTCACGGCCATGCACACGCGGGCAGCCGACGACGAGGGCGTGGGTTTTGCGATTCCCATTTCGCCCGAGCGGCTGCGCGTGATCCGCAGCCTGATGGCCGGGCGGCCGATCGTCTATGGCTACCTGGGCGTGACCGTCCGCAGCCTCGAGCCGACTGAGCAGGAGCGGGCCGGGCTGCCGCCGAGGCGGGGCGTGATCGTCGAGAAGGTCGATCCGCAAGGGCCGGCGGCGGCCGTGATCGCTCCCGGCGACGTGATCCTGCGCGTCGGCGGGCGCACCATCGACCGGCCGGCGACGCTGGCCCAGGTGATCGGGCTCACGCCGCCCGGCAACCGGGTGACAATCGTCCTGCGCAGGGACCGGGCGGATCAGACGCGCGAAATCACGATCGGCAAGCGCGAGGTCAGTCGCGTGGGCTGGATGCGGGGCGAGGCCATCCTGTGGCGCGGTCTACGGCTGGCGAACCTGGGGGCCGCGCTGCGCGGCCGGTTCGACGTCGACGAGCAGGTCCGCGGCGTGGTCGTGATCGACATCGCCGACCACGGCCAGATCGGCCAGACGGGCATACACGTCGGCGACGTAATCGAGCGCCTGGCGGACCAGCCGGTAAGCGACGTAACCGCCTTCGCCGCCGCAGCGCGCCAGCACAGCGGCCCAGTCGAAATCACCATCCGCGGCCGCGGCAAGGTCACTATCAAACCCTGAGCACATTCCTTTCGGCGGGTTGGGGTCCAGCTCGACGGCCAGCGCCCGGGCCACGGAGCTGCGCACTTCGGCCAGACGGGCTTCGAGCAGCCTGCCCGGGCAGGCGGTCTTGTGGGTCACTTCGCCGTGGCCGTAGATGTGGGCGGGGTTGATGCCGGTCTGGGCGCACAGCTCGGCCACCAGGCTCTTGAGGGCGGCCAGTTGGCGCGGCGTAGGGGCGGACTTCTCGAAATTGCCGATCAGGCAGATGCCGATGCCGTGCTCGTTGAAGAAGTTCTTGCGGCGCCAGACGCCGAAATAGCGGCCGCTGGCGCTGCGGCAGTGGGCGCCGGTGAGCTGGCGTTTCCAGCGGTTGCCGACGTAGATCTGGCCGTCTCCGGTTTTCTGTCCGTTGCCGATCACGAAGTGATAGCCCAGGCCGTTGGACCAGTGACGCACGTAGCGGTGGTAGTGGTCCATGCCGGCGGGCGTGGCGCTGGGGCTGGCCGAGTGGTGGATCACGATGACCTGCCACTTGCCCCGTTTGATGCCGCCGGCGGGGATCAGCTCGCGGCGGTCGAAGGCCGGTGTGGCGGGTGCCGCGGGCGTGGCTGGAGCGGGTCGCCGTTTGGCGCGCGATGGCACGGCGGGTCGGGGAGCGGGGCGCACGAGCCGTGCAGGAGCCGAACGGGTGGCCAGCAGGGGGGCTGGTACGGGAGAGTAGGTGGGGGCGATCCGGGGCGCGCAGCCCAACGCCGCCAACAGCAGTCCGCCGGCGGCCATCGCAGCAATCCGTTGCATGCGCCACACTCCTTTCCGGGGGCCGGTGTGCCGACGGCCCGCGCGATGTGTTGATGTCAATATATCGCCGCGGCGGCAATCGTCCACCCGGCGGGCGAGGGGCGATAAACAAATCCTTGCGATCCAAGCGGGCCTTGACAATAATGCCATAATGGTAG
>CAZRSM010000436.1:0-3504 GCA_964602755.1 uncultured Planctomycetales bacterium | reverse complement strand
CAGCGCCGCCCGGCCCAGTGGCAGCGGCAGGGCCACGCCTGGCACGTCTGGTACCCGCTCGACGTCGACCGCATGCAGGCCGCGGCCGACCGGCTGGTCGGCCGGCACGATTTCGCCAGCTTCGCCTCGGCCGGCCACCAGCGGCAATCCACGGTGCGCACGGTTTTCCGGCTGCACGTGCGGCGCGTGTTCAATACCATCCTGATAGACGTCGAGGGCGACGGCTTTCTCTACAACCAGGTGCGCAACATGGTGGGCACACTGGTCGAAGTGGGCCGCGGACACTGGCCGCCCGAGCGGGTCGCCGAGATACTCGCCGCCTGCGATCGGCAGGCCGCCGGCCCCACCGCCCCGCCTCAGGGCCTGTGCCTGCAATGGATCGAGTACCCCGCGTGGCGGAGTTATGCCGATGGAACTTGAGGGTCGCGTGGCACTGGTGACCGGAGCCGCCCGGCGCGTAGGCCGGGCCATCGCACTGCGTCTGGCGCAGGAAGGCTGCCGCGTCGCGGTGCACTACCACCGTTCGGCCCAGGCCGCACAGCAGACGGCCGCCGAGTGCAGCCGCCGCGGCCCTGAGAGCTGGCCGGTCGCCGCCGACCTGGCCGATCTCGAGGCGCCGCGGGCCCTGGTCTCGGCGGTGACCGGGCATTTCGGCCGACTCGACCTGCTGATCAACAATGCCGCGGTCTTCGAGCGGCAGAGCCTGGAGGAGCTGGAAGCGGACCACTGGGAGCGCACGCTGCGCACAAACCTGACCGCTCCGCTGCTGCTGGCCCAGGCGGCCGGAGAGGCGTTGCGGGCCGTCGGCGGGCGCATCGTCAACCTGTGTGACGCCGCCAGCGACCGACCGTGGCCCGATTATCTGGCCTATGCGGTATCGAAAGGCGCGCTGGAAACGCTGACCCGCGCACTGGCGCGCACTTTCGCGCCAGAGGTCAACGTTTTCGGCATCGCCCCGGGCATCGCGGCCTGGCCCGAGGACTATGACCAGCAGACGCGCCGCCGGCTGCTCCAACGCGTGCCGCTGGGCCGGGCCGGCAAGCCGGAGGAGGTGGCCGACCTGCTGGTGGCGCTCTTGCGGCAGGCCGACTACCTGACCGGGGCGATCGTGCCGCTCGACGGCGGCCGCCACCTGGTCTGAAAGCCCCGAGAGGCTGCAAAGCGCCGCGGGCCGGTCTAGAATGCACGCTGGCCAGGAGGCACAAGCGATGTCTGCGAGAGCTGAGCACGGACGCCGATCGCACCTACGTCGAGCCGCCGGCTCGGCGACGCTGGGACTGCTGTTGCTGGTTGGTTCGGCGGCGGCCCAGACGCAGGTGCAGCAGACCGGCCGCATGTTCGAAGTCAACCCGCTGGTGGGCGGGGGAGGCTACAACTACACGCGCGCCCAGCCGGTGTCGCCCCTGTTGCCGGGCAACGCCTTGGCCGGCGGCAACGTGGGGCGCGGTTTCTCGCTGCGCAGCTATTCCCCCGTGCCGGGCTACAACACCTTCCGCGGCGCGCTGGGCAGCTCGTCGTTGTCCAACTTCACCCGTGACAGCATCGCCGTCAGCGACGCCTACTCGGCCTACAACCCGCTGGCACCCCGGCTCTATTTCGACCCGGCCCGCACCGTGCCCTCGGGCCGGTTCCTGCAGGGCTACCTCGGCACTGGCACCGCGCAGAGCAACACCGGCGGCACGTCCAGCCGCATCGGCGTCAATCCCTGGGGCGGAATGCAGTACGGCGCGCCTCCCCAGCCGCGTCAGCCCACCGTCTGGCAGACCACGCCGCTCGACCCGCTCAAAGGCGGCCCGGCACCCAACCTGGCGACGCTCAGTCCGATCTTCGGCGTTACGCAGCCGAGCATTCCCGCGCCGTGGTCGCAGCAGGGCGGCCTGCCGCAGGCGCCCAGGCCGACCGCGCCGCGTCCCAGCGACGAAGACCTGGCCAATCTCTCGCCGGGGCAGGCGCCGCGCCTTGTCGAGCCGCTGGACTTGCGTCTCTGGGCCGATCAGCCCACCGCGGCGCCGCGCTCTTACCTGGACGTCTTTTCCCGCCAGTCGGCCAGCGAGATGGTCCTGGGCACCCGACCCGAGCAAGCCGAGCGCCCCGGCATCACCACTCCGGGCATGTACGTGCCCGAGCAGCGCGGCGGCGTGGTGTTCTCGCAGCGGCAGGACCAGGTCGCGAATCAGCCGGCGGCTCCCGTGGTGACGATCCGGCCGGGGGCCGACAAGTTCGCCGACATGCGCATGGCGATGGAGCTGAGCCGCAATCCGCAGGCCGAGTGGTTCGCCGAGATGCTCAGGGCGAGCAGCGGCCAGCCGGCCGCTCCCAGCGAGGGTCCGACCTTCGACGAGCGCGCCGCCGAGGAGGCCGCGCGGTTCATCTCGCAGGTGCTTTCGGCTCCGTTGCGCAGCTTCGTGGGCGAAGACAAGTCGCAGCTCAACCGCGAGCTGATGGAAGCCGAGGCGGCGATGGACCTGCGCGACTTCCGCGAGGCCATCGTGCATTACGAGCGGGCGGCACAGGCCGACCCGGCCAACCCCCTGCCGTTGATCGGCAAGGCCCACGCCCAGTTGGCGATGGGCCGCTACGTCTCGGCGGTCACCAACCTCCTGGCCGGCCTGCGGCGCTTCCCCGAGCTGGGCGAGTTCCGCATCGACCTGACGGCGCTGATGGGCAGCGGCGAGATCGTCGATATCCGCCGCTCCGACCTGATGAAACGCCTCGCCGCGCGCGAAGACGTCAACCTGCGTTTCCTGCTGGGCTATATCGAGGTAAACACCGGGATGGCCGAGAGCGGCTGGCGCAACCTCGCGCGGGCCGCACGCCAGGCCCCGCCCGGCAGCGTGGTCCGCCGCTATGCCGAAATAGTTCGGCGGCGTCTGGCACGTGAAGGGCTGATCCCGGCCGAGAGTTCGACGCTGCTCGAACCGGCCGCCGGCCCGCCCGCCGCCAGCCGACCGGCACAGACGAGGGAGAATCCCCAATGAAACCAGCTCTGCCAGTGGCCTTGACAGGCGTGGTCCTGCTGGCGGGTTGTGCCTCCGGGCTGGAGGGCAGCCGCTATCAGTCGCGCGTCATCACCGGGGCTTCGCCGCACGACGTCTTCCAGGCCGCCGAGGTGCTGCTGCGACGCGAGTTCGGGCGTCTGGCCCGTGTGGACCGCGAGACCTGCCGAATCGAGACACAGTCCACCGAGTACCGCACCCGCAGCGACAGCGGAACCGCCCGCGACTTCTATTCCGGCGCCAGCACGATGCGCAAGACGGCGTACTTCGTCGCCGCCGGTCATGCCAGGGGGGCCGTAGCCCGGCTGCGGATCGAGATCGAACGACTGGACACCGAACGGCAGGAGGCTTTCGCACCCGATCGCCGGCGGCGACTGACCGACGCCCCGGCCGAAACGCCCATCGAACGCGACGCCGCCACCAGCGAGCGCCAGAACCGCGTGTGGACATTCGTCAAACGCGACTACCGGCTGGAACGGGCCTTGCTCGCCGAGCTGATGGAAACCTT
>CAZRSM010000435.1:0-6729 GCA_964602755.1 uncultured Planctomycetales bacterium | reverse complement strand
CGGGCTGATACACACACTTGCTGCAGGCTGGACAATCGGTGTGAAACGCGGACGGCGGGCACCTCGCCGTGGCGCACCGACAGATCGCCGACTCGGCTCGATGCGGCCGACGCCGCCAGACGCTGGGAGTGTTTGCAGGGCGTGCAAACTATGCCAGGAATGATGCCCGAGGATGATATCTGCCGGACAGACCGCCGACGCTATGAAAAACGGATGATTGCGTACTTTGCAGCAGCGCCCCAGGCAGCTCCCATAAACCAGATTGTCCACTCGATATGGTTACCGCCGGCGGCGGTCCTGTCAAGCCCGAACTCGTGATTCACTGCGCCGCGCGCTCACGCCAGTTCACCCGGCCAGTTCCAGGGCGATCCGCTCGATCTCGGCCGGCCGCCAGCGACCGACACCCATCTCCGCCGCCGTGTCCATCGACGGCACCGCGAACCAGGCCGACATGTTTCGCTGTCGGCGTTCCATGCCCAGGATCGAGCGGCCCACCAGGTCGATCGCCAGCGGATCGAAGCCAAGCAGCAAGCCGCCGTAATCCCCTATGTCTTCAGGAGTTGCGTCCGGCCCGCGGTTGAACACCACCCGCAAGGCGTTGACTACGTGCAGCTTGATCCGTCTGCTGACCTCTGGATGTCCGATAACCTGGCCTACATAGGGCGAGCAGCCGTCGGCGTGGCACCGGGCCGGATGGCGGATGATCGCGTGCGACAGGTTCTTCATGCAGCAAGACATACCGGCAATCTGGTGCGTCTTCAGCAGCGGCACGTTGATCACCGCGTCGGCCTCGAGAAAGTAGCGCGCCAGCGGTTGCACCTGGCCGCTGACCGAAATCGATTTGCCCCAGCCGCTGACAGGTCGGCGAACGCCAAGCTGGTCGTACAGGTAATGCGGCGCCTCGACCAGGGTAATCGCTTCGCGGGGGTAGCCGGCCAGACGCAACCGCGCGACGATTGCCCGAGCCAGGGCGTCGTTGGTCGCCAGAGCCTGGGCTCCGACGCTGTTGAATTTGATCACCACGTTGCGGGCGTTGCCGAGCGCCGCCCGCCAGGCCTCGGGCAATGTCTCAGCCTCAGTCAGATACAGGATCCCCTGGTCGAGCAGCTCCTCGACCGTCACCGGATCTGGCAAGCTGTCGGTCAGGGCTGCCGCACTGCGGACATCTACCACCCTGGCGCGGCCGCGATCCTCACGGAGCCACCACGGCGTCGGCACGGGCCGCAAGGCCGGACGGCTGGCCGGCGCCGACGCCGGCCGCGAGCTGGGACGCGACTGGCCCCACAGCCGCTGCCCCAGCCACCCCGCCGCGGCGACAGCCGCCGCCTTGAGCACGCTGCGGCGACTCGGGCGGTGACAATCGTCTTTTTTGACCGTCTGGCGCTGCATCATTACCCTTCTATCGGACGATGGAGCCTACGGGCTGTACGCACAGCCCTGCCGAGAGGAGCGAACCCGCCCTGACGAGTGCATGGCCGTGACCGACGACACGCTCAACCGACGTTACGAACGTTGCCGAGAGAAGCTCGAACATTTCGGACAGGCGCACCTGCTGTCCTTCTGGGACGAGCTGGACGAGGCCCGGCGCCAGCAGTTGCTCGACGACATCGACCAGATCGACTTCGAGCGCTGCGCCACGTTGATCGAGACGCTGGTCAAACGCAAGCCCGATTTCCCGTTGCCGCAGCGACTCGAACCGCCGGAGGTCTACCCGGCCGAGCCTGGCCCCGAGCTGCGCAAGACCTACGAGCAGGCTCGCAAGCTGGGCGAGCAGGCGGTGCGCGCGGGGCGCGTGGCGGCGTTCACGGTGGCCGGCGGTCAGGGCACGCGGCTGGGCTACGATGGCCCCAAGGGTGGGTTTCCGATCACGCCGATTCGCAATGCCCCGCTGTTCCAGGTATTCGCGGAGTACCTGTTGGGGGTCCGGCGGCGCTGGGGCCGGCTGCCGCGCTGGTACATCATGACCAGCCCGCTCAACCATCAGCAGACGATCGAGATCTTCGAGCGGCACGGCTATTTCGGACTCAAGCCCGACGACGTGATGTTCTTCCGGCAGGGGCAGATGCCGGCCTTTCTGCCCGACGGCCGGATAGCCCTGGCCGAGAAACACCGGGTGGCGCTCGGGCCGGACGGGCACGGCGGCAGCCTGCGGGCCCTGGCGGCGACGGGCGCCCTCGACGACATGCGCCGGCGCGGCATCGAGCAGATCAGCTACTTCCAGGTCGACAACCCGCTGGTGCGGCCCATCGACCCGCTGTTCGTCGGCCTGCAGATGCTCACCGACTCGGAGATGTCGAGCAAGGCGGTGCGCAAGGCGGACGACCTGGAGCGGGTGGGCAACTTCTGCATCGGCGACGGCAAACTGATGGTCATCGAGTACAGCGACCTGCCCGACGAGCTGGCCCACGCCCGCAACCCCGACGGCTCGCGCCGCTTCGACGCCGGCTCGATCGCGATTCACGTGCTGGCGCGCAGCTTCGTCGAACGGCTCACCGCCGAGGGCGCCGCCCAGCAACTGCCCTGGCACCGCGCGGAGAAGAAGCTGGCCGTGATCGACGAGCAGGGGCGGAAGGTCTCGCCCGAGCAGCCCAACGTGGTCAAGCTGGAGACCTTCGTCTTCGACGCCATCCCACTGGCCCGCAACCCGCTGGTGCTCTACACCATCCGGGCCGAGGAATTCTCTCCGGTCAAGAACCTCACCGGGACAGACTCGGCCGAAACGGCGCGGCGCGACTTGCTGTTGCGGGCGGCGCGCTGGCTCGAACGGTGCGGCTGCCGGGTGCCGCGCGACGAGGCCGGTCTGCCGGCGCTGCCGATCGAGATCAGCCCGGCGTTCGCCCTGGATGCCGACGACCTGCGCGGGCGGCTGACGCCGCCGCCGCAACTGCAACCCGGCCGGCCGCTGCTGCTGGTCGCGGAGGAGACCTGACCATGACCACCGCCGCCCCCCACCGAGCCGGCGGTCCGCTGGCAAGCCGTGCGAGCATTGTGGCACTGGCCGCCGGCCTCTGCGGCGTCGGGTTCACCCTGGCCCAGTCGCAGCCGCTGGTGACGATCACCGGCGGTCCGGACACCAGTCGGCAGAACTACACCTGGCGCGTGACCAACCACCACAACGCCCCGATCGTCTTCATCGAGTTTCCGCACTATCGCGGCGACAACTTCGCCGCTCCGCGGGGTTGGAAGATCGAGTGGAAGAACCGCATGATGCTGGGGGCCAGGGACGCTCCGGGCTGGTGCCGCGTGTCGGTCGAGACCGGCGCGGACGGCATCGCGCCGGGCCGGAGTGCCCAATTCGGCATGCGTCTGGCGCGTGGCGGAGCGCCGGCCCGTCCGGGGCGGGTGACGGTACGTTTCGCAGACGGGACCGAGTACGTGGTGCCGGGCGTGATACTGCCCACCCGGCCGGGGTTCTGGGAGCGCAACATCATGTCGATCGGGCTGGGGGTGATCTTCGTGATAGTCGTGGCAGTGCACCTGCGGCGCCGGGCCAAGGCCAACGCGGCGGCGTCCGGACCGTGAATGCGACACATTATCGCCACTCCTGCCGCATCATATTCACCAAAGAGCGGTGCAGATAAAGGCCTTGACTGCGTCTCCCGATTATGACAGGCGGGCAAGCCACCTGCCCGCCAATGCGTGCGGGGGACAGGGCCATTGCGGCCAAGCGCGGCGGCCGCCTCCGCCGCCGGCTGCGCAACTGGATGAGGCAATGGGCACGGCAGATCGAAGTTCACGGCACTGGATTTCCCCCCGCGCGCCCCGCTCGAACGACGTTTCGCAGTGCGTAACGCTGCTGCCGCGCCACCCCTGGCTGGCCACGGCGGCGGTGCTGACCGCGGGCCTGGGGATATCGCTGGCGGCCTACAACCTGGTAAGCGCCGCAGGACCGCCCTGGCCCGGGCCGGAGGGCCGACACCGGGTGTTCCGGGCCGCTCGTGCAGACGGTGACCACGACTGGCCGCGTGGCTGGTCGCGGACGGAAGCCGCCGACCATGCCCGGCGGGCCTGGTTCGTGTTTGGCGGGAGCGTGGCGCTGACGCTGCTGACGGCCGCGTACGTCCATCGGTCGTGCCGGCACGCCCGTCGCCTGGAGGAAACCTCGGCCCTGCACACCACGGCCCTGCACGCGGCCGCCAACGCGATCATCATCACGGACACCGACGGCACGATCCTGTTCTGCAACGAGGCCGCGGCAAAGCTCACGGGGTACACCGTACAGGAACTGATGGGCGCGACGCCGCGCGTGCTCAAGAGCGGCAAGCATCCACCGCGCTTCTATCGCAACATGTGGCACACGATCCTGGCCGGCCAGGTGTGGCACGGTCGCCTGATCAACCGGCGCAAGGACGGCACGCCGTATCACGAGTACATGACGATCACGCCGGTGCGAAATGCGGAAGGCGAAGTCACGCACTTCATCGCCATCAAGGAAGACATTACGGCACGCGTGAGAGCCCAGCGGCGAACGCGGCTCGAGACCCGCCGCCGCGAGGTGCTCAACGAGCTGTTCGACCTGTCGCTCTCGAGCACCTCGATCGAGGAGCTGCTGCACCGTTTCCTGGACACCGTGCTGCACGCCGACTTCCTGCACATCCAGAACCGCGGCGCAGTCCTGCTGACCGACGGCGACTCGCGCGAACTGACGCTGCGGGCCCACCGTAACCTGGCGCCGGCGGTCTTGAAACTGTGCCGGAGTGTGCCGCGGGGGCATTGCATTTGCGGCCGAGCCGCCGCCACGGGCAAGCCGCTGTTCGTGTCCCACGTGGACAAGCTGCACGAGACGCGCTTCGACGGCATGGTCGACCACGGCCACTACGCCGTACCAGTCAAGGCCGGCGAGTCACTGCTGGGCGTGGTCGTGCTCTACGTCGACGCCGGCGCCCGGCGCAACGACGACGATCTCGCGTTCATGGAAACCGCCGCCGACATCCTGGCGGTCGCCCTGGAACGCCTGATCGCCACCCGGAAGTTGCACGAGAGCAACGAAATGATGCTCGAAGCGCTGCGCCGCGAGAAAAAGGTCCAGATCGAGCTGGAGGCCGCCATGGAGCAGCTCGAGGCGGCCAAGCTCGCGGCCGAAGCCGCCACCCGCGCCAAGAGCGAGTTCCTGGCCAACATGAGCCACGAAATCCGCACGCCCATGACGGCCATCCTGGGCTTCGCGGAAAACCTGCTGGACCCCGACCTGCCGGAAGAAGAGCGCCTGGCGGCCGTCCACACCATTCAACGCAACGGTCAGCATCTGCTGCAGCTCATCAACGACATCCTGGACATCTCCAAGATCGAGGCCGGCAAGCTGGAAGTCGAACACATCATCTGCTCGCCCATACAGATACTGGCCGATGTACGCAGCCTGATGCAGGTGCGCGCCGACCAGAAGGGCATCAAACTCGACGTGGACTTCGACGGTCCGATGCCGAAGCACATCCATTCCGATCCCACGCGGCTGCGGCAGATTCTGGTCAACCTGGTGGGCAATGCCATCAAGTTCACCGAGCGTGGCGGCGTGCGCATCGTGGCGCGCTTCCTCGAACATGCCGACGGTGTCAACGGACAGCCGACCGTGCAGTTCGACGTGATCGACACCGGCATCGGCATGACTCCCGAGCAGAAAGCCCACCTGTTCCAGCCCTTCACGCAGGCCGATACGTCGACCACGCGGCGCTTCGGCGGCACCGGCCTGGGACTGATGATCTCGCGCCGCCTGGCGCGCATGCTGGGCGGTGACATAACCGTCGAAAGCCAGCCCGGCCGCGGCTCGACCTTCACGGTCACCATTGCGACCGGCGACATCGACGGCGTCGAGATGATCAACGACCCCGCCGCCGAGCTGGCCCGGGCCGCGTCGTCGACCGATCCGGGCGTGCCGGTCAAGCCGAATCGGCGGCTGAACTGCCGCGTGTTGCTGGCAGAAGACGGCCCCGACAACCAGCGCCTGATCGTGCACGTGCTCAAGAAGGCCGGGGCCGACGTGACCGTGGTCGAAAACGGCCAGCAGGCCATCGAGGCGGCCATGGCAGCCCAAGAGGATCAGCCCTTCGACGTCATCCTGATGGACATGCAGATGCCGGTGATGGACGGCTACCAGGCCACCGCCGAGTTGCGTCGCCGCGGCTACGACCGGCCTGTCATCGCCCTGACCGCCCATGCCATGGCTACCGACCGGCAGAAGTGCCTGGAAGCCGGCTGCGACGACTACGCCACCAAACCCATCGATCGCAGGAAGCTCATCGACCTGGTGGCCGACCTGACCGAAAAGCCGGCCGGCCGCCACACCCGTGCCCACCAGACCACGTCCTGAGGCGCCCCCGTCGGGCTCCGAACTCCGGCCGACAGCGGCCTCGACAACGCCCGGTGCCGGCCGGGCGACATGGGCGAGCACAGCCTGCCCACCTCACCCGGCGCCGCGAGCCTCGTTGCCTCCGTGTCTCAGGGCCGTCTCTCTCCTCACCAGGCCTCCAGCTCGCCGACGATCTCCTCGACCAGGTCCTTGATCGTCACCAGGCCGACGCAACGCCCGTCGGGATCGGTTACGATCGCCATCACCTGGTGGGCCTGCTGCATCTTGAGCAGGGCCTTGGCAACGCTCTCGTCGGCGGCCAGGAAGGTGGCCGGCTGCACGTACTGCTCGATCGGCCGTTCCCGCTCGTCGGTCAGCACGTGGTAGACGTTGAGGATGCCGACCACGTTGCGGGCCTCGCCGCGATACACCGGCAGCCGCGAGAA
>CAZRSM010000434.1:0-1552 GCA_964602755.1 uncultured Planctomycetales bacterium | reverse complement strand
CCGCTCGGCGCCCGTGGCGTTGTACAGGGCATTTGCCCCCTCCCGGTCGATCTCGCGGTCGGGCGGGTCGTGGCGGGCGGCAATCCTGGCGATCTGGCCGGCAATACGCTGACGCGGCTGAGGCGCTGCTTCCAATGTCGTCAAGTAAACACAAACGCCTGCGAACCACCTGTCGATGTCCACGCTGGCGGCGTGTTGCACGTACCACTGCGCAGCATGCTCCAGGAAGTCCGCACGCAGCGCTGTGAGACGCTCCCGGTCGACCTCGGCCAGCAACGGGTAGGCCGTGAGCAGATGCGGCACATCGGCGAAGGCCAGTAGGCAGTCACGCAGTTCGTTCTGGTTGCGGAAGGAAAATCCGACGTCGGCCGTATCGAAGGCCAGAGCGCGCTTGACCAGGTATCGCCGCAGCAGGTCGTGCGGGATCGTGTAGCGCCGAGTCGCACCGTCGGCATTGCCGTCAGTCTCGCAGCGCAGGTAGCCGCAGCGGGCGAGGATCCCGAACGGTTGCAATGCGTCAGCGTCCGGCTGGCCACACACCTTGGCCACCTTGCCCGCGTCCTGCGGGTCATCCACGAAGCCGACCAGCGCCGTGAGGCGGAGACACCGGGCGCAACTGGTCGCCGCGCTGCGCAGCAACCTGTGAGTCTCGATCTGGTCGAGCCACGACCGGTAGCTCCGGTTGATCATGTCGGCGCTCGTCATGTTCGCCAGGCTCTTGCCCTGCAACACCCACTCGGCAGCCAGCACGGCAACCAGGGGGTGCCCCTGCGACACCCCGGCCGCCGCGGCGCGCTGCCGCGGCTCGTCGAGTCCCAGTTCCCGCAGCCAGGCATCGAAGGCCCGGTCGCTGGGATCCAGCGGCTTCAGCTCCAGAGGAGTCAACCTCGTGTGGCGATCGCACGTATCGCGCACCGCCTGGTTGAAGTTCGGCCAGGTCGCGAGCAGGCGTTTGACGCGCTTCCCCTGCACCAGATCAGCGGCCGGCTTGAGGAAATATTTCAGTGCGTCGGCAACGGCTCCCTGCCAGTCGTCCCAGATCAACAGGAACCCGGCCCCGTCGTCACCCCCGTCGGCGTTCAGCGCGCCAATCGCCCTGACGAGCGATCCACGGTCGGTTTCATGCACGAACCACACCTGCCAGCCGTCGAGCTCGGCCCGCATGGCGCACTCGTGCAGGAAACGGCTCTTGCCCGAGCCGATCTCGCCGGAGACGTGGAGCACCTGCTCGTCGCCGCTGGCCAGGAAGTCGCGGAAGCGCTTCAGGTCGGCGTCGCGTCCCACGAAGCCGGTGATCAGCGCGTAACGCTGTTCGTCGCCGGACAGGCGCTCCCAGGGGATTCCCTGGCGCATGATGTCCCAGTAGCTGCGCCAGGCCACCAGGGGCGGACGCAGCGCCAGCGTGAGCAGCCGGGTGATCCGGTCGAGACGGTGTTTGATCTCGGCGTGCTCGGCGGACAGTCCCTCGAGCAGGTTCTTGGTCTCGGCATCGCCTGCGGCCAGTTGCAGCACGGTACGCCGCAGCCATCCCAGTTCTTGAGCGGTCAGGTCG
>CAZRSM010000433.1:0-14325 GCA_964602755.1 uncultured Planctomycetales bacterium | reverse complement strand
CGACATTGATCGCCGCCAGGACGATCGAGAACGCTACGGTGTTGGCGTGCTCGACGCCCGCCAGCGCCACCCACGGCAACATCAGCACCGCCGCCAGCGGCAGGAAGGGCACGTACCAGCGGCCCTGGTGGGGCGTCAGGTCACTGGTTCCGGGCGGGTCGGCCAGAAAAAGCCGTCCGTCGAGGAAGGCTTGAGCGAGGTGCTCGAAATAGCTGCTGTGGGAGGAATGCAGATGCCCCACCACGACCGCGGTGGCGGCATAAACAAGCAGGGCCGCCAGCGCCGCCAGCAGCGGCCAGTGGCGCAACTGCTTGTCAGCCATGTGGGTTGGGGGCGCATCCATGGCGCCATGTCTACCCCCGCCCGGGGCAGCCCGCAAGCCGTCGACTGGACCGGCCCCTTATGGTCCGATAACCGCCACCATCCCCGCTGGCCGATCGAGGCGGCGCCCCGCCTCAGCGACACGCGGCCCGCTCAACGGCGTTGGCCGTCGGCTTTTCTGCCCGTACAATGCCACCGAGACCCTCGGGAAACGTTACAATCGAGTGGCATGGCCGCCCTCCGGCGGCCCGCCGTTGCGCCGGCGAAAGCCCCGTAACATCACGCCGCGTGAGGCCCGTTCGCGGATCACGGCGGCAAGTCATCATGAGGAGTCTTCCAATCATGCTCTTGTGGGGTCTTCGTGCACTGTTCGTCCTGGTGGTCGCCGGCATAGCGTACACCGTCGGCGACGACTTCGCCGGCAACCAGGCCAGGCTGTACACCGTCATCGCGGCGGTCGGCGTGTCGCTGGTGCTGATCGGCGTCGATCTGTTTCTGCCGCGCAAGTCGCTGGCGGCGCTTTCCGGTGCCTTCCTCGGGCTTGTGGTCGGCATGGTCGGAGCCTGGGCCTTCGGTCTGATAATCGACCTGATGGTCAAGTCGGTGGCGCCGGATCTCATTGGCGGCAGCGTGGTCAGCGCCGTCAAGCTCATGGTCGGCGCCGTCTGCTGCTATCTGACCATCAGCTTCGTCATCCAGACCAAGGACGACATCCGCTTCGTCATTCCCTACGTCGAGTTCGCCAAGCAGAGCCGCGGCAATCGGCCCCTGATCCTCGATACGTCAGTCATCATCGACGGCAGGATCGCCGACATCTGCGACACGCGGATCATCGACTCGCCACTGATCATCCCGCGCTTCGTGCTGCAGGAGCTGCAGGCCATCGCGGACAGTTCCGATAAACTGCGACGCAACCGCGGCCGACGCGGCCTGGACATGCTCAACAAGCTGCAGACCAACGATCGCATCGAGATCAAGATCGCCGACACGCGGCTGCCCAGCGTCGACCACGCCACCGACGTCGACCAGAAGCTGGTCGAGCTGGCCAAGAAGATCGACGGCCGCATCGTCACGAACGACTACAACCTCAACAAGATCGCGCAGCTCCGCGGCGTGGACGTGATCAACATCAACGACATGGCCAACGCCCTCAAGCCGGTGGTGCTGCCGGGCGAGACCATCCGGGTCAAGATCATCAAGCCGGGCGAAGAGGTCGGCCAGGGCGTGGGTTACCTCGAAGACGGAACCATGATCGTGGCCGAGAATTGCCGCGAGAAGATCAACGAAGAGGTCACGCTGACGGTTACGAGCGTGCTGCAGACGTCAGCGGGCCGCATGATATTCGGACGTCCCGAGGGCCTGGCCCCCCCTCCGCCCCGTCGGGGCCGCCAAAGGGTGGGTAGCCCCGACCGCAGTTAGACCAGCGATATTATAGAACCCTCCGTTGCTCCCGGTGCCGTTGCCGGCGTCGGGGGTGTTTGTGCGCAGTTTGCGCAGACGGGGCCGGTGGTCGATGATAAGAATAATACGGGCAGTAAGCAGTAGTTGGCAGAGCGAGGCAGGGAGCAGTAATGCACTCGCGAGTACCAGAGAATCACCCGTTGCGCAAGCTCTTTCGCGGACTGGTCGAGCAGGTCTTCATGACCGAGATCGGCATCTGCGATCCGAAGCTGACCGACTATCTCAGCGGTCTGCTGGCCGAGTTCGTGCACATGGACTCGATCTATCGTTTGCGCACGGTCGATGGCCGCGTGATTCGCGAGCTGTCGCAGGCCGAGGCCGAAGCCTACCTCGGCCCGCACGTCGACAACACCACCCGCCGATTGCTGATCAACCGCTACATCGGCGACTTCACGCTGTTCTGGACCGGCGTCTATCCCGAGAGCCTGCGCAGCCGCCACTGGGCCCGGGATCGTCTGCAGGAATACCTGAGGCAGGGCCGCCGGGCGTACGGCATCGCCGGCGAGCTGGCGGACGCCGACACCGAGCCCCCGGCATCGCTGCTGCGCCAGTTGGCCGACGAGTTCGAGAACTGCGTGCACGGACTGCACCTGGTGCGCGAGGGCTGGCGCGAGATCGAACAGCACGGGCACAACTAGGCTGCGGCGAATGCCGAATGGCCGCACGCCGCAGGTGGCGCGGCCATCCGCCAGCGGCACGTATTCGCTGTCCACGCCCCCCCCCCTGTATGTCCCCCCTGACAAGGGGGGACAGTCGGCCGCGCAGCCGGCGCGCGGATCGGGCCACGGGGCTGCGGCGCGCGTGCCGCTGATTTCCCCTCCCTTCCAGGGGGGCATGGGGGAGGGTCGAGATTGCGAATGCAAGATGATAAGTGCGAAGTGATAAATGGCTGTCATGCGACGACGGTCCGGCTATCCGGTGGCCGTTCGTATTCGCCGGCTCTGACCCCCCTGTAAGTCCCCCCTGGAAGGGGGGACAGTCGTCGGGCGGCGCCTCGTTGCGATCGTGATGGGAATTGCCGACCCTTCGTCTTGGCGTTTCTTGGCGTTTCTCTTGGCGCCCTTGGCGTTTCTCTTCGCGTCCTTGGCGTTTCTCTTGGCGCCCTTGGCGGTTCTCTTGGCGCCCTTGGCGGTTCTCTTGGCGTCCTTGGCGGTCCCTTGGCGTCCTTGGCGGTCCCTTGGCGTCCTTGGCGCTTCGCACGGGCAGGCTGACGCTTGCCCATGTCACCCGACGGTGCAGATGTGTAGAGACCTGCGTCTTGGCGGCAGGGCGGGCGGATGCGACAATTCGCCGCAGGGGCAGGCGATACTCTTCCAATGCCTGGGAGACCACGATGAACGACGCTGCACCGCGCTGGTCCGAGCTGACCACCAGGCTCGTGGACCTGGCGATTCAGGAAGACCTGGGCCACGCCGGCGACATAACCGGCGCGCTGCTGGGGCCGCAGGCGCCGCGCGTGCGCGCGGCCCTGCGGGCACGGTGCGAAGGTGTGGCCTGTGGACTGGCCCTGCTGGAGCTGCTGCGGCAACGGTTCGCCGCCGTTGGCCGGGTGGAGTTCGAGATAGCGCCGGCCGATCCGCCGATCACCGACGGCCAGAGCATCGCTGCCGGCCAGACGCTGGCGCTGCTGTCCGGGCGGGCGGCCGACCTGCTGGCCGCCGAACGGACCGTGCTCAACTTCATCACCCGCATGGCGGGGGTAGCGACGCTGACCAGCCGTTACGTCGCCGCGGCCAGGGCGGCCAATCCGCAGGTCCAGGTGCTCGATACGCGCAAGACCATCCCCGGCTGGCGCGAGCTGGACAAGTACGCGGTGCGTTGCGGCGGCGGGCAGAACCACCGCCGCGGGCTTTTCGATGCGATTCTGATCAAGGACAACCACCTGGCCGGCGTGCCGGCGGGGCGGCTGGGGGGCCGGTTGTGCGAGCTGCTCAGTCGCCGGGCGGCTGGAGCGGATTTCGTCGAGGTCGAGGTGGACGACCTGGGGCAGCTCGAGGAAGTCTGTCGCGTGGTGGGCGTGGATATCGTGCTGCTCGACAACTTCAGCCTCGATGAGCTGCGCCGCGCGGTCGCCTTGCGCGACCGGCTCAACCTGCGCGGCAAGCTGGCGCTCGAAGCCTCGGGAAACGTCGATCTGACGACCATCGCGGCCGTGGCGGCCACCGGCGTCGACCGCATCTCGGTCGGCGCGCTGACGCACTCGGCCCCGGCCCTGGACGTGGGGCTGGATTTCCTGCCCGGCGCGGCGGCCTGAGATACCGGTCAGCCGGCTTCGCCGCCGAACAGCAGGCGGTCGACCGTCTGCACCAGGTCGACCAGTTGCGGCTTGGTGAGCGTGGCGTCGGCGCCCACCGCCTCCATCTTCTTGAGGTTGTCGTGGCTGACCAGCGAGCTGAATATCACCACCGGGGTCTGCTTCAGTTCGGGATGCTCGCGCAGACGCTTGGTCAGGTGCAGGCCGTCCATCTGGGGCATCTCGATGTCGCTGATAAGCAGATCGAAGCGCGGGTTGCCCTCTTCGAGTGATTCGAGCAGTCGCTGCCAGGCCTGGGCGCCATCCGAGACGGCGACCGCGTTGGTGTAGCCTGACTTGACGAGCGTTTCGTAGATGAAGCCACGCATGGTGGCGGAGTCCTCGGCCAGCAGCAGGTGCTTGGTGCTGCGGTCGCAGCCGATGGCCTCCTGGCCCACGTCCTGGGCCTCGACCGACACGCCCGCGATCTCGAGCGCGATCTTCTCGAAGTCGATCATCAGTACCAGGTCGTCGTCGATGTGGCAGATAGAGTTGATCGCGGTGCAGTGGTTGGTATGGTTCGACGGCAGCGGCTCGATCGTCTCCCAGCCCTGGCGGTAGATCTGTTCGACGCCGTCGACGACGAAGCCCACGACCATGTCGTTGAATTCGGTGATGATGATGTGGCGCTGCTCGCAGGTCGAGGGCTGGTCGGGGTGGAAGTAGAGCTGCAGGTCGACCAGCGGGATCACCTTGCCGCGCAGATTGGCGCAACCCAGCACCGCCGGGTGGGCCTGCGGCATGCGGATGGGTTTGACCATGCCGATGACTTCGCGCACCTTGGCGACGTTGACGCCGCAGCGCTGCGTGCCCAGCGTGAAGACCAGGATTTCCAGTTCGTTGGTGCCGGCTTCCAGCAGAATGCCCTTGCCCTTTGCAGCCATCGCGTGTGACCTTTCGTGCTCGCCTGGTTCGTAGACGCAATCTCGTAGAGAGCGGCGCAGTTGGCCGCAGTATGTATCGGCACGGCAGGGCCGGGCCGTGGGTAAGCCGGCTTACGAAAACCGCCGTCCAGACATGGTGCCGGCGATGTGCGGGCGATGAGACATGTCCCGGTCGGTGCGGACTGGAGGGCCACGCGCTGTCGCGGCCGGTTGCCCCGGCTGCGGGAGCGGTTACATGCGGCCGTGGCGGATGATTGACCAGAGCAGCAGGAATCCCATGATGCCGGCGGCGACGAAGCCGGCCAGTCCGATAACCGGGATGCCGTAAACCATGGGGGGCATGTGCGAGGCCACCAGCAGGCTCGACCCGACGATCAAGGCGGCCACCACCAGCGCGAACGAGATGCGGTTGGAGACGCGCTGGTGGGTTTCGATCATCTTGTCGAAGCCGCGGTGCTCGACGTCGATGCGTACGCCGCCGCGTTTGGCGAGCTTGAGCAGTTCGCGCACGCCGCCGGGCAGCTCGTGCAGCAGGTCGTAGATGTCGCCACTGGTCTGGAACAGTTCGCCGGCCAGGCGGGTGGGGCTGTAGCGGGCCAGCAGGACCCAGCGCACATAGGGCGTGGCCAGCTCGATCATGTTGAGCTGCGGATCGAGGGCGGCCCCGATGCCCTCGACGGTGGCCAGGGCCTTGAGCATGGTTACCAGCTCGGGCGGGATGCGCAAATGGTGGCGGCTGACCAGTCGCAGCAGCCGGTGGGTCAGGTCGTCGATGCGGATGCGGCCCAGCTCGGTACCGACCTGCAGATCGAGCAGGCCGGCGATGTCGCGCACCAGGGCCCGACGGTCGAGCTCTTCGTCGTCTTCGTGCTCGGTGATACGCAACAGGGCCGCGGTGGTGCGCTCGGCGTCGAAGCGGCTCATGCCGTAGATCAGCTCGGCCATCTCTTCGCGCTGGCGCCGGTCGAGCCGGCCCATCATGCCGAAGTCGAGATAGCCGACCACGTTGTCCGGCAACGCCAGCATGTTGCCGGGATGCGGGTCGGCGTGGAAGAAGCCCTCTTCGAAGATCTGCCTGAGGATCGAGTGGGCCCCCCGGCGGGCGAGCAGCTTGCGGTCCAGGCCGGCGGCTTCGAGGGCCTGCTCGTCGAGGGGGTTGAGGCCCTCGACGTATTCCATCGTCAGCACCAGGCTGGTGCTCAGTTCACGAAAGACCCGCGGAACGTGGACGGTGGGGTCGTCGGCGAAGATGCGCGCGAAGTGCTCGAGGTTGGCGCGCTCGATCTCGTAGTCCAGTTCCTGTTCGATGACGCGGGCGAATTCCCTGACGATCTGCCGGGGGCGCAGGCTGCGGGCCTCCTCGACGTGCTGCTCGATCAGTCCGGCGAGGTGTTCGAGGATCTCGAGGTCGACCCGAATGACCGGATGGATGCCCGGCCGCTGGACCTTGACGACCACCTGCGCGCCGTCGGCCAGCCGGGCGCGGTGCACCTGCCCGATCGAAGCCGCCGCCAGCGGTTGGGGGTCGAAGTGGGCGAACAGCTCCTCGAGCGGCCGGCCCAGCTCGGACTCGACGATGCGGCGCACCTCGGCGAACTCGAACGGCGGCACGTCGTCGCAGAGCTTTTCCAGCTCGGCGATGAACTCCGGCTCGAAGAGGTCCGGGCGGGTCGAGGCCACCTGGCCCAGTTTGACGAACGTCGGGCCCAGCTCCTCGAGCAGCATGCGCACGCGCTGCGGGCGGGTGTGGGCCGCGACGCGCTCGTCGCCGCGCCGGCCGACGAGGTGCAGGCCCAGTTCGAGATAGTGGCTGATGTGCAGGCGGTCGACCAGGTCGCCGAAGCCGTAGCGCACCAGCGCCGCCAGGATCTGCCGGTAGCGGCTGACGTGCTGGTAGGTGCGAGAGACGATACCGAGCTTGCGCAGAGCCATGTGCCGCGGGTGCCGGTGATCTTCTGGAGCGCTCAGGAGAGCTTGCTTTCGATCCGGGCCAGGCGCTTCTCGAGGGCGGCGATGTCGGAGCGGCTGGCGACTTCGGCCCTGCTGAGGGCCTCCTTGACGGCGTTGTTCACCATGGCCTCGAGCTCCTCGCGGGCCTTCTGCGAGCGGCCGACCACCTCCTGCACGAACTCCTGGCCCTTATCGGACGACAGCTCGGCCGACTTGGCGATGTCGCGCGCCAGCTCCTCGACCTTCTCTTTGCTCATCACTGCCAGGCCGATCCCGGCGAACATGGCTTTCTTGACCAGATCGAACATCACGGGGCCTCCATGAAGGTTGCGGCGGCATTGCCTGCAACGATTGTAGATCAAGCCGCCGGCACTGCCCAGCAGGCGGGGCGTCGCGGCCGGATTGCAAAACTGCTACCATCTGCGACATTGGCGCTGGAGCGTCAAGGTGTGTAAGCGAGGAGCCAAGCCGCGATGAATACGCGCCCCGTCCCGAGAGTCGTGCTGGCGTTGCTGCTGCTGCTGGCCGGGCTGGCCGGCTGCGAGAAAGACGACTTCGAACAGACCCCCGCGCCGCCGGATGAGCTGGCCCGGGCCGGGCTGCAGCCCAACATCCTGCTGATCTCGATCGACTCGCTGCGCCCCGACCACCTGGGCTGTTACGGTTACGTGCGCGACACCAGCCCCAACCTCGACAGGTTCGCCCGCGAGGGGGCCGTGTTTCTCAACGCCATCAGCTCCAGCTCGTGGACCCTGCCGGCGCACGCCTCGATGTTCACCGGGGTGGCGGCCTCGGTGCACGGCTGCACCGACACCGACCGGCACCTGCACGAGAAGTACCTCACGCTGGCCGAACGACTGGCCGACGCGGGCTATGCCACGGTGGGCTTCTTCTCCGGGCCGTATCTGCACCCCGTCTTCGGTCTCGACCAGGGCTTCGAGCAGTACATCGACTGCACGTCGTACGGCGCGCTGATGAGCGACACGGCCCGCAAATCGGGCACCGTCGAGGGGCCGGAGATCTGGCAGGCCTGCCACGCCGACGTGACCAATCCGCGCGTGCTGGCGGCGGTGCGCAAGTGGCTTGCGGACAACCAGCAGCAGCCGTTCTTCATGTTCATCCACATGTGGGACGTGCATTTCGATTTCATCCCGCCGCCGCCCTACGACAAGAAGTTCGATCCCGACTACACCGGCTGGGTGACGGGGCGCAACTTCTTCTTCGACCCGCGGATCAACAAGGACATGCCGCGGCGCGACCTCGAACACCTGATCGCGCTCTACGACGGCGAGATCGCGTGGACCGACGAGCACTTCGGCCTGATCATCGACGAGCTGCGCCAGCGCGGCATCCTGGACTCCACCGTCGTGATCGTGACCGCCGACCACGGCACGGCCTTCTTCGAGCACGGTCTGAAAGGGCATCGCAACACGCTGTTCGACGAACTGCTGCGCATCCCGCTGATCGTTCGCTATCCGCTGCGCGTCCCCGCCGGGCTGCGCATCGAGCAGCAGGTGCGCATGGTCGACATCCTGCCCACGCTGCTGTCACTGGGCGGCCTGATGCCGCCGCGGCTGATGGGCCAGGACCTTACGCCGCTGTTCGTGGGCGGCCAGACCGACCGTGACGACCCGGCCATCGCCGAGCTGGACACCTTCGGCACCCGGCTGCAGGCCTTCCGCCGGCTGGACTACAAGATACTGTGGGATCTCAGCGTCAACCGCGGACAGGTGTACGATCTGCGCAGCGACCCGCGTGAGCTGCACCCCGTGCCCAACAAGAACGCCCCGATCGTCAAGCAGGCCATCCGCGATCTGAAGTTCTGCCGCGGCCTGATAAAGATCTTCCGCGAGCGCTACCCGCAGTCGCCCAGGATGTCCAACATGCCCGAGCGGCTGCTCAAGCAGCTCAAGTCGCTGGGTTATCTGGACCGCCCCGGCCCGGCCACGACCCCGGCCAGCGCGCCGACCAGCGCCCCGGCGCAGCCGTAATGTGCTTTCAATAGAAGGGGATCAGGCGGTCGCCGGCTGGGACTGGCCCTCGGCGTCGCGGCTGGGGCGGGCCTTGCGCTTGCCCGAGCTGGCCAGGTTGAGGATGACGGCCAGGGCCCAGACGCCGGCCACGATGGCCCAGGCCCGCTTGTCGTCGGCCAGCAGCCATTCGAGCGCGTCGGGCCGATACTGGTTGAGCAGGGCGGCGGTTCCCACACCCAGCAGCAGCGTGCCGATCGTGGCGGCCCACAGCGAACGCGACAGCCGCGGCAGCAGCAGGCCGAAGACCAGCCCCGCCAGGCCGGCTCCCAGCACGATCGACCACGAGGTGCGCGCGAAACCGGGCACGTGAGCTTCCAGGTGCCGGCCCAGGCTGCGCAGATCGTCCCAGCGGAACGATTGCTGGGCTCCCACCACCGAGCCGGCCGGCTCGAGCGTCACCAGTTGCTGCGGATCGCTGGTGGCGGCCAGCCAGTTGTCCACCTCGGGCGTCAGTGTGCGGGCAAAGTAGATGCCGTAACCGATCGCCACGCAGCAGACCGCCAGCAGCAGCGCCTGCCAGAACCTGAAGAGCACCACGCCGATCGCGGCACTCAAAGCCGCTGCCACGATCGCCGTGGCCAGGGCGGGCGTGCCGATCGAATCGGACAGGGCCAGCCCGCCGGCGGCGCCCACGCCGGCCAGCGCCACACCCGACAGGGCCGGTGCCCAGCGCGCCCCGCGCAGGCACATCAGCAGCCCGAAGAAGGCCACCGCGCCCATCGCCGCGGCGGGCAACCATTCGTAGCCGGCCGGCGGCTTGATGTGCTCGCTGGCCAGGTCGAACAAACCGTAAATCAACTGATCCGGCGACATTTCACTGGTCTCGCTGGCTGGCCCACAGGCGTCGGCCGGCTGTCCGGTTGAGATTATACCCCTCACTTATCGGCGCGCGGCGGCTGGCCCAGCAGTATTCCGTCCTCGGGCCGCACGTCGATCGGGCGTGAGGGGAAACGCATGCCGTTGGCAGAATACAAGCGGCTCAGGTTGGCCAGCTTCTGCCGCGCGTCGGCCTCGACGCCGGCTTCCTCGCCGGGCGGCAGGCCCCAGTGGATCACGCAGTCGGGGTCGGTGGTGCGGATGCGCAACTGCCCGGCCCGCGGCTCGAGCCGCCCGCCCACGTTGCCCACGTCGATGGCGCGGATCTCTTTGCGAAACGGCAGTCGGCCGCTGTTCTCGGCGCTGGCCAGGAAGCGCACCAGCCGCAGGCCGGCCTGCACGTCGCGCCCCACCCAGCGCTCGCCCGGAGCCGGGGGATGTGCCCGCACGCCTTCGATCACGAACCAGCCGGCCCGGTTGGCGCTGCGGGCGTACCACGACTCCGGCAGCCGCACGCCCGACGAATCCACCAGGTGCACGATGCCGTCGCGTTCGATCATCGCCAGCGGCTTGCGGAACTCGGCCGAGATCTGCACGCGGCCGTCCTGGAGCTTGGTGACCTGGCGCACGCGTTCGATCCACGCTGAGCCGGCCAGCCGCTCGGCCACGTAGGGGCAGACGCGCCGGTCGTACGGGTCGGCGGCCGGGTCGAGCGCGATGCGCTGCTCCAAGTCCTTGAGGATGTGGCTCCAGTAGTCGTCCTGAAGCCACCGCGGCAGGCCGGTCCATTCGAGCCGCATGGGGGCGGTGTTGACCGTGCGTACGTAGGGCACCAGTTGGTGCAGGCCATAAGCTGCGGCGACGAACGTGCCCGTCCACAGTACCGCCAGCGCGACCGTCCTGGCGCCGGCGCGCGAGGCGTCGGCTGCCGGTCGGCGGTTGCGGGTCCTGGCTTTACGGGTGCGACTCATCCATGATCCTCCAGCGCCATCCTGACTATGCGCTCGACCAGCTCGTCGAAGCCGATGCCGGTGGCCTGGGCCGCTTTGGGAACCAGCGAGTGGCTGGTAAAGCCCGGCAGCGTATTGACTTCCAGGAACCAGGGCTGTTCGTCGGGCGTGACGATCCAGTCGATCCGCCCCAGGTGGCGACAGCCCAGCTCCTCGAACAGCGTGCGGCTCCAATCGGCCAGACGCGCCAGCAGCTTATCCGAAAAGCCGGTATCGAGCAGGTATTCGGTGCCTTCGTCTTCGTATTTCGCCGTGTAATCGTAAAACTCGCGGCGAGGTTGGATGCGGATGGCCGGCAGGGCCCGGCCCCCCAGGATGCCGACCGTCAGCTCGGCCCCGTCGATGAAGCGCTCGACCAGGGCCGCCCCGAACCGTTGGGCCACGTCGTCGACCACGGGCTGTACGGGGCCGCTCTTGATCACGCTGGTGGCCACGCTGCTGCCCTGGGCAATCGGCTTGACGATCACCGGGGGGGCCAGCGTGACCGCAGAGCCGAGCTCGATCACCTCGTACTCGGGCGTGGGGATGCCCAGCCGCTGGGCGATGGCCTTGGTGGCGGCCTTGTCCATGGCGGTGGCCGAAGCCCACGAGCCGGAACCGACGAAGCACAGCCCCCGGTCTTCCATGATGCGCTGCAACGTGCCGTCTTCGCCGAAGGTGCCGTGCAGGGCCGGGAAAATCACGTCCGCCGCGCGGTCGAGGGCCTCCAGGTGGTCGGCGTCGATGTCGGAAACGAAGACCGTATGCCCCCGGCGACGCAGCGCCTCGGCGACCGCCTGGCCCGAGGCCAGGCTGACCTCGCGCTCGGCGCTGGGGCCGCCGGCCAGTACGGTGATACGCAGCGGTCGCAAATGGTCGCGGTCGGTTTGCGCAGCGCCCATCGCTCTACCACACCTCCACCTCAGGCTCCAGCTCGATGCCGGTGGTTTCGCGTACGCGTCGGCGGGCCAGCTCCATCAGGGCCAGCACGTCGGCCGCTCTGGCGTTCTGGTTGGCGACGATGAAGTTGGCGTGCCGGGTGCTGATCTGTGCGCCGCCCAGGGTGGTGCCTTTGAGTCCGCAGCGGTCGAGCAGCCGCCCGGCCGACTCCCGCGGCGGGTTCTTGAAGATGCAGCCCGCGCTGCGCGCGCCGAGCGGGGGCTGGTTGGCGGTCTTTTCGCGCCAGATGCGGTGGAAGCGGTTGAGCGCCTCACGCGCGTCGCCGGGCGGAACGTAGAGATCGACACCGGTCACGATCGCCTGGCCCAGACGGCAACGGCGGTATTCGAAGTGCAGCGCGTCGCGCCCGAGTTGCTCTACCCGCCCGTCGGGACGCACCAGGCGGACGCTGCGCACGTGATCGCCGATCTGTCCATAGCGCCCGCCGGCGTTCATGCGCACGGCCCCGCCGACGGTTCCGGGAATGCCTGCCAGGGCTTCGAGGCCGACCAGGCCGGCCTTGAGCGTGGCCAGCACCAGACGCAGCAGGTCGGCGGCGCCCCCGGCGTGGACGTTGGCCGTCGGCGGCTGCTCGTCTTCTGGTGGCGGGTCTATCTCGACGCGTTCGAACTCGGGGCCTGCGAGGCGGATGACGGCGCCGTCGAAACCCTCGTCGCGCACGATGACATTGGCCCCGGCGCCCAGCACGCGCCACTCGACGCCCGCCTGCGTGACGGCGCGCAGCAGGCGGCAGAGCTCGGCCTGATCGCGCGGGCGGCAGAACCAGCGCGCCGGGCCGCCCAGCCGGTACCACGTGCAGTCGGCCAGCGGGACGTCAGTCTCGATGATGTCTTCCAAGCCGGCCCACCAGCTCATCGGCCACCTTCCAGATGTCTCCGGCTCCCATCGTGATCACCAGGTCGCCCGGCTGCGTCTCGGCCAGCAGCAGCTCGACGATGTCAGCGAAATCGGCGATGTGCTCGGCCTGCCCCCCGGCCGAGCGGATGCGCTCGACCAGGTCGGCGGCGCAGATGGCGTGGCGCTCGCGTTCGCTGTCACGGACGAAGTAGATGCGCGGCACGACGATGCGGTCGGCCAGCGTGAAGCTGCGGGCGAAGTCTTCCAGCAGGAAGCGCGTGCGCGAGTGCTGGTGCGGCTGGAAGACGCACCACAGCCGGCCCGGCGCGAAGCGCTCGCGCGCCGCGCGCAGCGTGGCGCGGATTTCGGTCGGGTGGTGGGCGTAGTCGTCCACCACGGTCAGCCCGCCGAAGGTGCCGCGCAGCTCCAGCCGCCGACCGGCCCCGCGGAAGCTGCGCAGCGCCTGGTCGATCAGCGGCCAGGCCACGCCGGCGTGCGTGGCCAGCGCGGTCACCGCCAGGGCGTTGTAGACGTTGTGCCGGCCCGGGAGCCCCAGGTGCGTGGTGCCCAGTGGCTCCCCGCGGCGCAGGATGGTGAACTGGTAGCGGCCGTCGCGCAGGTGCAGGTCGCAGGCCAGCCAGTCGGCCGGCGAGTCGACCGCGAACAACTCGCTGCGCCCCGCAGCGTGCTCGGCCAGCCGGCGACAGGCCGGATCGTCGCCGTTGAGCAGCACCAGACCCTCGGGCAGCGTGCGTCCGGCGAACTGGGCGAAGGCCTGTTCGATGTCCGCCAGGTCGCTGTAGCAGTCGAGGTGGTCTTCGTCGATGTTGAGGATGACCGCCAGCCGGGGGGCGAGGTTGAGGAACGAGCGATCGTATTCGCAGGCTTCGGCGACGAAGTGCGGGCCGTCGCCCACTCCCGAGCCGCCACCCAGTTGCGGCACCTCGGCACCGACCACGAAGCTGGGATCGCAGCCGGCCTGGCGCAGTGTGTAGGCCAGCCACGCGGTGGTGGTGCTCTTGCCGTGCGTGCCCGCCACGGCAATTCCCTCGTGGTGGGCCATCACCGCCCCCAGCAGTCGGGCGTACTTGATCACCGGCAGCCCGCGGCGTCGGGCTTCGACCAGCTCGGGATGATCGGGCTTGATGGCGGCCGAGGCTACGACCAGCTCGGCGTCGGGCGGGATACTGTCGGCGGACTGCCGGGTGACGACGCGGGCGCCGGCGGCGCTGAGGCGCTCCAGCAGCGGACCGGCTTGCCGATCACTGCCGCTGACCACGGCGCCGCGCCGCAGCAGCAGGGCCGCCAGTCCGGACATGCCGCTGCCGCCGATCCCCACCATGTGCAGGCGCGCATCGCGGAAACTCTGCGGAGGCTGCCATCCTGGCGTTTCGACAGATTGTCTGGCTGTCGCGGCTTCCATGTCCCGGGCAGTCAGCATACCGCGCCGGGCGCCGGCGGCCAAACCTGTTCTCAGCCCGCCCGGCGGCGACGCGCGCGGAGCCAGGCTCCCCTCCCTTCCAGGTAGGGGCCTGGGGGAGGGGCGCGGCTGCGAGTGGACGCTGGAGCAAAGCGCCGAAGCAACGTGTGGGTCGGCGTCCCCGTCGTTTCTTGGCGCTCCTGACGTTCCTGGCGGCCCTCTTGGCGCTCTTGGCGTTTCTCTTGGCGCTCTTGGCGTTTCTCTTGGCGCTCTTGGCGTTTCTCTTGGCGCCCTTGGCGTTTCTCTCTTGGCGCTCTTGGCGTTTCTCTCTTGGCGCCCTTGGCGTTTCTCTCTTGGCGCT
>CAZRSM010000432.1:0-2148 GCA_964602755.1 uncultured Planctomycetales bacterium | reverse complement strand
CTGCGAGTGGCAGTTGTTGCAGCCCTCAGCGATGTAGATGTCGCGGCCCAGCAGCTCCAGCGGCGTATACGGCTGGATCGAAGCGATGGTCGGCACGTTCGATTTGATCACGAAGGTCGGGATGATCTCGAACAGCGAGGCCACCACCACCGCGATCGTCACCCACACCGTGAACCTCAGCGGGAGCCGCTCCCAACGCCGGTGCCACCAGCCCTGATACCAGATGTCTATCTTGTGCGCGATGCCGGCCACCATGCCCGGCCGCAGGCGCGACTGCACCGGCGGATCGACGTACACCGGCGCCAGGGCCGGCGCTTCGTGCACGGGCTCCTCGTAGACGGCCGGCCGGTTGCGCCAGGTCATCAGCAGGTTGACGCCGCACAACGCCGCACCGCTCATGTACAGCAGCCCGCCCAGCACGCGCGCCCAGTACATCGGGATCAGCCGCGTCACCGTCTCGATGAAGCTGGGATAGACCAGGTGTCCCGACTCGTTGACCGCCCGCCACATCAGGCCCTGCGTCAGTCCGGCCACGTAGATCGGGATGATGTAGAGCAGTATGCCCACCGTGCCGATCCAGAAGTGCGTCGAGGCCAGTTTGCGACTCCACAGCCTGGTCTGGAACAGCCGCGGCATCAGCCAGTAGAGCATGCCGAAGATCATCGAGCCCACCCAGCCCAGCGCGCCGGCGTGCACGTGCGCGATGGTCCAGTCGGTATAGTGCGACAGGGCGTTGACGCTCTTGACGCTCAGCAGCGGCCCCTCGAAGGTCGACATGCCATAGAACGTCACCCCCACCACGAAGAACTTGAGCACCGGGTCGGCGGCCACGCGCTGCCATGCCCCGCGCAATGTCAGCAGGCCGTTGAGCATGCCGCCCCACGACGGCATCCACAGCATCACCGAGAAGATCATGCCCAGCGTCGAGGCCCATTCCGGCAGCGAGGTGTAGTGCAGGTGGTGCGGCCCGGCCCAGATGTAGATGAAGATCAGCGACCAGAAGTGCACGATGCTCAGGCGGTACGAATAGACCGGCCGGTCGGCCGCTTTGGGCAGGAAGTAGTACATCAATCCCAGAAACGGCGTCGTCAGGAAGAAGCCCACCGCGTTGTGGCCGTACCACCATTGCATGAAGGCGTCCTGCACGCCGGCGTAGATCGGATAGCTCTTGAGCCAGCCGGCCGGCACGACCAGGTTGTTGAAAATATGCAGCATCGCGATGGTGATGATCGTCGCGATGTAGAACCACAGCGCCACGTACATGTGCCGCTCGCGCCGCCGCGCCAGCGTGCCGAAGAAGTTGATCGCGAAAATGACCCACACCACCGCGATGGCGATGTCGATCGGCCATTCCAGCTCGGCGTACTCCTTGGACTGTGTGAACCCGTGGGTCAGTGTGCCCGCCGCGGCCACAATGATCAGTTGCCAGCCCCAGAAGTGTGCCCAGCTCAGCAGGTCGCTGAACATGCGGGCCTTGCACAGCCGCTGGGTCGAGTAGTAGACCGCCGCGAAGATGGCATTGCCCGCGAAGGCGAATATCGCCGCATTGGTATGCAGCGGCCGCAGGCGCCCGAAGGTGATCTGCGCGATGCCGCCGTTGAGGGCCGGGAAAGCCAGCTCGATGGCCACCACCACGCCGACCAGCATGGCCACCAGCCCCCAGGCCAGCGTGGCCAGCACGAAGGCCCGCGTGATCTTGTCGTCGTAGGTGAACCGCTCCAGTGGTCCAGTCTCGCCCGCGATCCCGTGCGCAACACCTGCCATTGCGCAGTTCTCCTTCCCAACTGGCGACGCCGTGACTGTCCGTTGTTTGCCCTGTGTTTCGGCCCGCAACACCCAGGCGGGACGTATTAACGCATAAACAACACCGTAAGTTTCCCAGGCCCCCGCTCGCGCGTCAAGCTCCCCGAAAGCCGTTTTCCCCCCGCCCGCGGCGTCCGCGCCTAGGCCGACTCGCGCCGCCGTTGAACATGGATGCGCAGTCGGTTGATACGCCGCGGCTCGGCGTCGATCACCGTGAATCGGACGTTCTCGTGCGTGAATTCCTCGCCGCGCTGCGGAATCTTGCCCAGCGCCGCGAACACGAAACCGCCGATCGTGTCGTAGTCGCCGTTGTCGGGGATCTCGATCCTGAGCGCCTCGTTGACC
>CAZRSM010000431.1:0-1944 GCA_964602755.1 uncultured Planctomycetales bacterium | reverse complement strand
AAGATGCACTCCTCCTGCGGGTTGAGGATGGCCTGCAGCGCGACCATCAGGGCCTGCTTGGCGCCGCCGGAGGCCAGCACGTTCTCGGGTGCCACCTTGCGGTCGTAGAACTGCTCGGTGTAGCGGATGATGGCCTGCTTGAGGGCGGGGATGCCGTCGGCCGGCGTGTAGCGCACCTCGCCGGAGTTGAGCAGGCCCGCGGCGGCCACCAGGGCCTCGATGGGGGCCTTGCTCCTGGGCTCGCCGCCGCCTAAGTGGATGACCGGGTCGCCTTTGGCCCGCATGATGGCGGCGGTTTCGTTGAGCTTGAGAGTGGCGGATTCGCCGATGGTCCGGGCGATCTGGCTGATGCTCATACTGACTCCTCATAGCCGGCCGCAGCAGCCGGCAGTTCGAGCCTTGGGTTGTGCGGGAACCCTGCACGCTAGGCGTCGGATCGGCGGCTGTCAACCAGCCGGCGCAGCGGCCGCACGCGGTGGTCGAAACCGCCCCGGCGGGGCCGGTAAGGCCGCCTGGCGGCCGCCGTGGCTGGCGGTGCGAGACCTCGCCGGACCGGGCTGCGGGAGCGGGCTGTCGGGGGACGGGCGGCGCCGGCTTCAGTTTGCGGTTGCAATCGACCGCCGGATGCCGATCATGGTGGCTGGTTTCGGGTGTTGTTCTCCCCTTCCGGCGACCTGCACGGGGACAAGACCCCCTGTGGATACAGGAGCGACCCAAAGTGACGAGCAAAGAGATCATCCGCCACAGCCTCGATACGGGGCAACTCGTGCTCAACACGTATCTCAGCGACCTGAGCGATGCGGAGCTGCTGGTGCGCCCCAACGAGCAGGCCCACCACATTGCGTGGCAGCTCGGTCACCTGATTGCGTCCGAGTACGAAATGCTGTCGCAGGCCGGCTTCGACATGCCGGCGCTGCCCAAGGGGCTGGCTGAAAGCTCCGTGCCCGAGGCTGCCGGCTCCGACGATCCGGTCCGGTTTTTCACCAAGGAGCAATACCAGGCGTGGCTCGCGGCGCAACGGGCCAGCACGCTGGGGGCGCTGGCATCGCTTTCGGAGAGCGAGCTCCACCGCCCGACGCCCGAAGCGATGCAGCATTACGTGACCACGATCGGGGCGCTGTTCAATCTGGTGGGGATGCACCAGCTCATGCACGCCGGCCAGTTCATCCCCGTGCGGCGCAAACTCGGCAAACCCATTCTCATCTGACCGGCAGCCCTGCGTACCCCCGCCGCTGCGCTCGCTCCGGGTGCCGCCCGGTGCGCCGCCCAGCTTGTCAGCGCCGGCGGCGCGGGCTATGGTCGCGAGAGAAGCCGCCGGGGGACGGCGACGGCTTACACGGAACCAGGAACGATGAGCGATAGCGAAGCAGAACTCTTCGGGCCGGCAGGCTTGCCACGGACCTTGCAGTGGGACGAGGCCGAGGGTGGCACGCTGGTGCTGCTGGACCAGACCCGCTTGCCGGGCGAGGTCGTGTATCGCAGCTGCCGCGACGCCGAGCAGGTCTGGGGAGCGATCCGCGAGTTGTGCGTGCGCGGGGCGCCGGCCATCGGTGTGGCGGCCGCTTACGGCCTCTGCCTGGGAACACGCGAGTACCGCGAGCTGCCGGCGGCAGAGTTCATCGAGAAGGTTGCCGAAGTGGCCAAATATCTCGACGGTGCCCGTCCCACCGCCGTCAATCTGCGCTGGGCCTTGCAGCGTGTGCGGCAGGCGGCCGAGCAGACGCCGGGCGACGGCGCCGCCATCTGGGCGCGCATGCTGGACGAGGCCCACACCATTGCGCGCGAAGATGCCCGCACGTGCCGGCGCATCGGCGAGCAGGGCTGGAAGCTGGTGCCGGACGGCGGCGCGGTGCTGACGCATTGCAACGCCGGGGCCCTGGCGACCGTCGCCTGGGGGACGGCCCTGTCGCTGCTCTACGTGGCCCACGAACACGGGCGGCGCTT
>CAZRSM010000430.1:0-15789 GCA_964602755.1 uncultured Planctomycetales bacterium | reverse complement strand
GTTCGCGGCCTCGACCCTCCCCCTGCCCCTCCCTGCAAGGGAGGGGAGTTCCGCAGTACGCGCGCCGCAACGTCCTCGTCCAACCCACGACCCGGCTGCGCCGCCAACCGTCCCCCCTTCCAGGGGGGACTTACAGGGGGGGCAGAGCCGGCGAATGGAAGCCGCCGGCGGATAGCCGGGCTGCCGATCGATCGCGACAATTCGCCGTTCGGCATTCTTCATTCGAAACCGACCGGCGCCATGACGTCGCTTCGTTTTCGGAGTCTCCACCCTCCCCCGCGCCCCTCCCTGCAAGGGAGGGGAGTTTCGCAGTACGCGCGCCGCAACGTCCTCGTCCAACCCACGACCCGGCTGCGCCGCCAACCGTCCCCCCTTTCAGGGGGGACTTACAGGGGGGTCGGAGTCTGCGAATGCAAGCCGGCAGCGGAAAGCCGCGCCGCCGATCGATCGCGATAATTCGCCATTCGGCATTCGCCATTCTTCATGCGAAACCCGCGGCGCGCGGGGAAGTCAGCCCGAGTTCGCGGCCTCGACCCTCCCCCTGCCCCTCCCTGACAGGGAGGGGAGTTCAGCGGCACGCGCAATTGACCGTCCCCCCTTCCAGGGGGGACCACAGGGGGGTCACAGCCTGCGAATGCGAGCCGCCAACGGACAGCCGCGCCGCCCACCGGATGCAACCTCTCAATCCCTCAATCCCAGTTCCCTCAATCCCTCTTCTCTACGTCCCTGCGTCCCTTCGTCCCTCAGTCCCTGGGCTCTGAATCCCTCAATCCCTCAATCCCTTAATCCCTGATCCCTGCTCCCTAGGCTTTCTTGAGCTCCTCCGGGTTGAGCGGCTTGAGGTCGTCGACCACGAACAGGCCGTCTTTGCGGACCAGTTCGCCGTCGAAGTACAGCTCGCCGCCGCCGTAGTCTTCGCGCTGGATCAGCACCATGTCCCAGTGGACCTCGCTGTTATTGCCATTGGGGGCTTCGTCGTAGCTGGCGCCCGGCGTGAGGTGAATGCTGCCGCAGATCTTTTCGTCGAAGAGGATGTCCTTCATGGGGCGCAGGATGTAGGGGTTGAGGCCGATGGCGAACTCGCCGGTGTAGCGGGCGCCCTCGTCGCTGTCGAGCACTTCGTTGAGCTTGTCGGTATTCGAGCTGGTGGCTTCGACGATCTTGCCGTCCTTGAAAACCAGCCGCACGTCTTCATGCGTGACGCCGCGGTAGACGGTCGGGGTGTTGAAATGAATCACGCCGTTGACGCTGGTCTTGACCGGCGCGGTGAACACCTCGCCGTCGGGGATATTGAGCTTGCCGTCGCAGGGAATCGCGGGGATGCCCTTGATCGAGAAGGATATATCCGTGTCGCCCGGCCCCTTGATGCGCACCTGGTCGGTCGCCTCCATGCGTTTCTTGAGCGCCTGCATGCGCTCGCTCATGGCGGCGTAGTTCATGGTGCAGACCTGGAAGTAGAAGTCCTCGAAGCCTTCGGTCGACATGTCGGCCAACTGGGCCATGCTGGGGCTGGGCCAGCGCAGCACGACCCAGCGGGTATGCTTGACGCGGGTCTCGATGTGGACCTTTTTCCAGACGGTCGATTCGTAGATCTTCATGCCCTCGGCGGGCACGTCGGAGAGCTCGGCCACGTTGTAGTTGCCGCGGGCGCCGATGTAGCACTGCACACTCTTCATCTGGTGGTTCTCGATCTCGGCGATCAGCTCGAACTGCTCGCGCTTGGCGTGCATGCGCATCATGCGATCCACCTGGTTGCTCTTGAGCAACACCAGCGGCAGCGCGCCCTTCTCGGCGGCGAGGCGCACGACTTCGGTGGTGAACTCGTGCGGCACGTCGATGGCTTCCAGCAGGATCTTCTCGCCGGGCTTGACGGCACACGAATAGTTGACCAGCACGTCAGCCAGCTTGGTAATGCGCGGATCGATCATGAGAACCAGCTCCTTTGGACACAATTGTGCGGAGCACCGCGACGACCAACCCCCGGCCGCCGGCGCTTGCGTTACTGCGAAGTGCTTAGCAGAACGTCAGCCGCGGCTCGTGTCAACGCGATCTGTTTTCACCGCCCGCGGGTCGGCCGTCGTCCAGCAGCGCTGCGAAACGCGCCCGGGCCTTCGACCAGCGGTCATCCGCTGCCGGCTCATGGCACACCGGCCCGGTCGATTCAGCGAGCACGGCGCGCAACTCGCCCAGCGACCCCACCAGCCCCAGCGCCTGGGCCTGGAGCATGATGTTGCCTGCCGCCGTCGCTCCGGCCGGACCGGCCGGCACGGCCCTGCCGCCGGAGGCTCCCGGATCGAAAGCCAGGTGTTTCGACGCGGCGCCCATGTTGTCGGCCTCCTCGAGCGACTGTCAGGGTGGCTCCTGCGCCTCGTGGGTCAATGGCAAGTGCTGCCGACTTGTCCCATAATACTGCGGGACGATACGGTTCGCCCCCGGGCCGAGGGCTGTCACGACCAGTTGCGAGGAGCACACCCGTGGCCAGCACACCAGACAATCTCAAGACGGCCTTCGCCGGCGAGAGCCAGGCCAACCGCATGTACGTGGCCTTCGCGCGTCAGGCCGAGCGGGACGGCTTTCCTAACGTGGCGAAGTTGTTCCGCACCGCCGCCGAGGCCGAAACCATCCACGCCCTCGGCCATTTGCAGGCCATGGACGGCATCAAGTCGACCGCTGAGAACCTGCAGACCGCCATCGACAACGAGACCTGCGAGTACACCCAGATGTACCCCCCGATGATCGAGCAGGCCCAGGCCGACAATCACAAGGCCCAGCGCATGTTCAAGTACGCCGCGCAGGCCGAGCAGGTCCATGCGCGCCTCTACCAGCAGGCGCTCGAGGCCGTCCATCAAGGCAAGGATCTCGAGGTCAGCGAGTTCTATCTCTGTCCCGTTTGCGGACACGTCGAGTTCGGCCAGCCGCCGGAAAGCTGCCCCATCTGCGGCGCCAAGGCCGAGAAGTTCGTCCAGGTCTAACGCCGCCCGACGGCGCGACCCGGGAGGTTGATCTTTGGCAGGCACGTTGATCCGGCGTCTGGTTACCCGGCCCGAAGGCATGCTGGTGTCCACCTTCGGCGGCCTGATAGCGGTCGGCACCGTGCTGTTGTCTTTGCCGGTATCGCAGGCCGATGCGCCCATCGGCCTGCTCGATGCCCTGTTCACCGCTACGTCAGCGGTGTGCGTCACCGGCCTGATCACCCACGACACGGCCACCGAGTTCTCGCGAACCGGCCAGACGGTCATCCTGGTGCTGATCCAGCTCGGCGGTCTGGGCCTGATGACCTTCGGCGCCCTGGCGTTTCAGGTCTTCAGGCGGCGGGTGTCGTTCCAGTCGCACGCCGCCGTGCAGGATCTGTTCTTCCAGAGCGAACTGCGGGGCAACCTGCGCGCCGCGTTGCGCCAGATCATCGGTCTGACGCTGGTTTTCGAGCTGCTGGGTACGCTGCTGCTGTGGTTGGGGATGCGCAGCGTACCGGGCGCTGGCGGCGGCTGGTTCGAGGCCAGCTTCCTGGCCGTCTCGGCCTTCTGCAACGCCGGCTTCTCGGTGTACAGCGACAGCGTGATGAGCCTGCGCGATTCGCCGCTGGTGATGTGGACCATCATGGCCCTGATCGTGCTCGGCGGCCTGGGCTACACTGTGCTGATCGAGATCCGCCAGCGCCTGTGGCGGCGGCTGCGGGGCCAGCGCGGCCGCGTGGTGGTCTGGAGCCTGCACAGCCGGGTGGTGCTGTGGATGTCGGCCGTCCTGGTCGTGCTGGGCATGGTATCCCTGTTGCTGACCGGGCTGACGCCGACCGAAGACGGCCTGGGCCGTCGCGCGCTGCACGCCCTGTTTCAATCGATCACTGCGCGTACCGCCGGCTTCAACAGCGTGGACATCGCCGCCTTGCCACTGGCTTCGCTGCTGGTGCTGGTACCGCTGATGTTCATCGGCGGCTCGCCGGGGTCGTGCGCCGGCGGCATCAAGACCACCTCCATCTGCGTCTGGCTGGCGCGCGTCAGGGCGCGTACGACCGGCCAGCGCGATGTGACGCTCGGCAAACGCCGGCTGCCGCAGGATGTTGTCCGCCGCGCGGCGCTGGTCTTCGCCCTGGCGGCGCTGTGGAACCTCGTCGGCATCATGCTGCTGGTGATCAGCGAGAACGTGGGCGCCGGCCAGTGGCAGCTCCAGGATGTGATCTTCGAGCAGGTTTCGGCTTTCGGCACCGTGGGTCTGTCGACCGGCGTCACGCCGACGCTCTCGACGGTCGGCAAGTTGTGGATCATCCTGTCGATGTTCGTGGGCCGGCTCGGACCGCTCACGGTCGCACTGTTGGTCCTGCAGGAGCAGACCGCCCCGGTGCTGCGTTATCCCGAGGAGCGTGTGATGATCGGCTGACGCCGCCGACGCACCGGCAACCCGCCGGGCGATCGTCGATCCGGTCCGCCTGCAGCGGCGCGACCGCGGCGGCACAGGAGTACGGCCATGAAACAGGTCTGCGTAATCGGTCTGAGCCAGTTCGGGACGCACCTGGCCCGCCAGCTCGTCAAGATGGGCTGCCGCGTGCTGGCGATCGACCAGAACGAGGCCCGCATCGAGGAAATCCGCGACGAAGTGCAGCGCGCCCTGATCGGCGATGCCCGCCGCTATGAGATGCTCGAAAGCGTCCTGTCCGACACCGTCGACGAGGCCGTGATTTCGCTGGGCGAATCCAACATCGAGCCGAGCATCCTCTGTGCCCTGCATCTCAAGCAGATCGGCGTGCAGCGCATCCTCTCGACCGCCCGCAACGACGACCACGCCCAGATTCTGCGGGCCGTCGGCGCCACCGAGATCATCTTCCCCGAACGCGACACCGCCGAACGCATCGCGCGGCGGGTGGCCAATCCCGACCTGATCGACATGTTCCCCCTGGCCGGCGACTACCGCATCATGGAAATCAAGGCCCCCCCTTCCCTGCATCGCAAGAGCCTGGCCCAGGCGGACCTGCGCAAGAGCTACGACATACTCGTGCTGGCGGTCAAGCCCTCGGACGACGATCAGTACCGCTTCCTGCCGCGGGCCGACACGATCATCAAACCCGGAGAGACGCTCATGGTGCTCGGCCGCGAGCTGGAGCTGGTCCGTTTCGCCGGCTTGGGCTGAAAACACGCCGCCACAGGACGCTCAGAGTGCCTATTTTTGCGACAATCCGCTTATCGGAAGCGGTTTTGGTTTGACAAGCTTAACACTGCGGGGTAGGCTTGAGTTAGAGAAGGCGTATGCCTGTCCTGATAGATGGCAACAACCTTCTGTACGCCGCTCTCGAGGATGCTGCGCAGCGCCCGCCGAGCCGTTCGGTATTGTGTCTGCGATTGAGTCAGTGGGCCAGGCGGACCGGCGAAAAGGTGACCGTCGTCTTCGACGGCCCTGTGCCGCCTGCCGGACTACGAGAGCAAACCGGACACCATCCCCTCAACGTGATCTACAGCGGCACCGCGAGTGCCGACGAAGTGGTAACTGACATCGTGAACAATGACTCGGCGGCGCGCCGGCTGATCGTCGTGTCGTCGGACCGCGAAATCGCACAGGCTGCACGTCATCGCAAAGCCCGCGCGGTGCGCTCGGATGTCTTCTGGGCGACACTGTGCAGAGAGCTGGCCCGGCCCCTGCCCGAGCGCAAGGAGCCGGCCGAAAAGGCCGCTGGCCTTACGGGCTCCCAGGTCCAGCACTGGTTGCGCGAGCTGGACCTCTGAAGCGCCGGCTCGCCGGGCCGCCGGCCGGCACACGGGCAAGGCGGCGCTTGCCCACGCCACCCGGCGGCTTCAAGAGGCTCGAGCGGCAGCCGCCTTCGGCTGGCCAACGAGAGAGCCGGTACAACAGAGACAACGAGCCGCAGAATGGAGTGTCGGCCATGCGATCGCGCCAAGTCACGTCAGCTTCCACAGCCGGTCCGCGAGTCCGTGAACGACGCAGCGAACAGCGCGAACCGGTCATCGGCAATCTCTGGATGATCGACAGCCACACCTCGACGGTGCTGCGCTGCCGGTGTCTGGACAGCTCACCCCACGGCATGCGTCTGGCGGTGCCCCTGGGATACGGCGTCCGCGCGGGGCAACGCTACGAACTGACTTCGCACCTGCCGGGCCAGAGTGCCCCGCCGGGCTTCGGCCTGATGGTCACTCGCCGGGCGACGGTGGTGTGGACGCGCATCGTGCCCGCCGACGACGAGTACACCGTCGAGCTGGGCGTTTCGCTGGCCCCGACGCGCACCGCGGTGGTGGGCGATGGCCAGCCGATTACTGCTGAAGTTTCTGCTTGAGCGGGCGCTTGAGGATCTTGCCGGTCGGGCTGCGCGGCAGGTCGGTCTCGATGCGCAGCTCGCGCGGCACCTTGTAGCCCGCCAGCCGCTGGCGGCAATAGCTGCGCAGCTCGAGCGGATCCAGCTCGGCCCCTTCGGCCGGAATGACGAATGCAACCGGCACCTCGCCGCGGCTGGCATCGGGCATGCCCAGCACTGCGGCCTCGGCCACGCCCGGATGCGTGCACAGTACGCTTTCGATCTCGAACGGAAAGACGTTCTCGCCGCCGACGATGATCATTTCCTTGATGCGTCCGGTGATGTGGATGTAGCCGTCGCTGTCGACGTGTCCCATGTCGCCGGTATGCAGGCAGCCGTCGCGGACGACCTGCGCCGTCTCGTCGGGCCGCTTGTGATAGCCGGCCATCACGCAGTGACCGCAGATGACCAGCTCGCCGTCCTCGCCCGGCGGCAGCCGCCGCCCGTCGATATCCACCGCGTAGACCTCCAGCCCGGGCAGGGCCTGGCCGACCGAGCCGGGGCGGTTGGCCCACGGCATGTTCACCGACACCACCGGCGAAGCCTCGGTCAACCCGTAGCCTTCCATGATCTCGCGGCCCCAACGCCGCTTGAACGTCTCGGCGGTGGCCCGCGGCAACGGTTCGCCGCCACTGATGGCCAGCTCGAGCGACTCCAGGGCCGTCGGGTCGGTGTTTTTCATCCGCGCCAAGACGCCGTACATGCTGGCGACGGCCATGAAGATCGAGACGCGTTTCTCGGCGATCATGCCGACCACCGCCGCCGGGGAGAACCGTGGCAGGAACCAGGCGCTGGCCCCGAGCAGCAGGGGCGTGACCGTCATGGCCGTGAAGCCGAAGCTGTGGAATTGCGGGATCACGCTGAGGAATATCTGGCGGGGGTCCATGCGGGCATGTTCGATGCACGCCTGGGCGTTGCTGGTCAGGTTGTCGAATGTCAGGCACACGCCCTTGGGGACCGCGGTGGTGCCCGAGGTGTAGATGATCACGCCCGTGTCGCCGGGACGGGCCGGCGGCGCCGCGGCGGCCGCCGGTTGCAGCGTTTCGGCCGAGAGCAGCAGCGTCTTGAGCCCCGTGGGTGCGAGCGCGGGCACGAAGTGCTCGATGGTCAGCACCGCATCCAGCTCGGCATCTGCGATGACGCCGGCCAGCTCCTGCGGGCCTAGGAAGAAGTTGAGTGGCACCGGCACCCGGCCGGCGTACCAGCAGCCGAAGATGGCCGCCGCACAGGCCGCCGACGTGGGCGCCATGATGCCGACGCGCGGCCGGTCGGTCAGTTGGCCGATGCGCTGGGCCAGCCCGGCCGCCACGGCCCGCAGGCTCTGGTAGTCGAGCATCAGCGTCTGGTCGCAGGCCGCGGGCCGCTGCGGGTCGGCGGCGACGGTCTGCTCGAAACGATCTAGAAGCGGGTGCATCACGTGCTCTCCGGGTCTTAACCTGGCCCAGCTTGCCGTCCCCGGCCGCGTCGCCTCCGTGCCTTCGTGCCTTTGTGCCTCAGTGCCTGAGTGCCTGGCTGCCTCACTTACTCCCGTTGGCCAGATCGGCGAACATGGCGTCCACGAAGGTCTGGGGATCGAACGGTTCGATGTCGTTCACCGTCTCGCCCAGGCCCACGAACTTGACGGGTATGTCGAGCTGGTCGCGGATGCCGACCACGATGCCGCCTTTGGCGGAGCCGTCGAGCTTGGCCAGGAACAGACCCGTCACGTCGACCACGTCGGCGAAGACCTTGGCCTGTTGCAGCGCATTCTGCCCCACGGTGGCGTCGAGCACCAACAGCACTTCGTGCGGCGCGTGGGGGATGTGTTTCTGCACGACTTTGTGGATCTTGCCCAGCTCGCGCATCAGGTGGTCCTGGGTGTGCAGCCGGCCGGCGGTGTCGAGAATGATGAAGTCCACGCCGCGGGCCAGGCCGGCCTGGCAGGCGTCGTAGGCCACCGCTCCCGGATCGCTGCCCGGCTGGTGTTTGACTATGTCGACGCCGCAGCGCTCGGCCCAGATGGCCAACTGGTCGATCGCGGCCGCCCGGAACGTGTCGCAGGCCCCCAGCAGCACCGAGTGCCCCTGTTTGACCAGCCAGTTGCAGAGCTTGGCCACGCTGGTGGTCTTACCCGAGCCGTTGACGCCCACCACGAAGACCACCGTCGGCCCTTCCTTCGCTCGCCGCAAGGCGCGGTCGGCGTCGCTCCAGGTGCTGGCGATGCGCTGCTTCAGGAACGGCAGAATCTCCTGGGCCTCGCTGATCCGGCCGGCCTTCCAGGCGGCGCGGATCTCGTCTTGCAGGGCCATCACGGCCCGCGGCCCCATGTCGCCGGCCAACATCGCGTCGGCCAGCTCGTCGAGCAGCTCGTCGTCGATCTTGCGGCCAAAGGTCAGTACGCCGCGCAAGCCGGACACCAGCTTGTCGCGAGTGCGTGCCAGTCCCTGCTTGAATCGGTCAAACAGCCCCATTTTTCCCTTCCGTCTGCTGATCGGCCGGCGGCTTCACGTCGCCCGGCGTCGTGGTCTCGGACATGATGCGCTTGCGGGCCGCGTCGAGCACGCCGTTGACGAACGCCGACGAGTCGGCGTCGCCGAACCGCCGCGCCAGCTCTATCGCCTCGTTGATCACCACCTGCGGCGGCGTGTTCGGGTATTCGAGCAGCTCGTGCAGTCCGAGTCTGAGGATGTTGCGGTCCACCGGCGTCATGCGCGCCACGCTCCAGTGGACGGCGGTGCGAGCCAGCTCGCGGTCGAGCAGCTCGCGCTGCTGCCAGGCCCGCAGGGCCAGCTCGCGCGCGAAGGCCAGCAGGTCGTCGCCCGGTGGCCGCTCGAAGCCCAGATCGACCCACGTCACCGGATCGTGCAGGAACTCCGAGAGCTGCTGCTCGAACTCGTCACCGACCGCTTCGAATGCGCACAGGGCCTGCAACGCCGCCATGCGGGCCTGCGTGCGCCGGGGAACCGTCTTGTCGCCGCGCCGTCGGCGTGTCAAAGCTCGGTCTCCGTAGACTGCCTGCCCGACTAGATGGCCGCCAGGAGGTTGGCCATCTCGACCGCCGCCAGGGCGGCGTCGGCGCCCTTGTTGCCGGCCTTGCTGCCGGCCCGCTCGATCGCCTGTTCGAGCGAATCGGCGGTAATGACGCCGAAGGTCACCGGCAGGCCGGATTCGAGCGCCACCTGCGCGATGCCTTTGGTGCATTCGGCGGCGATGTACTCGAAGTGCGGCGTATGCCCGCGGATGAGGCATCCCAGGCACACGACCGCGGCGTAGTCGCCACCGGCCGCCAGCTTGCGGGCTGCCAGCGGCAGCTCAAACGCCCCGGGTACCCAGACGATGGTGATCTCGTCGGGGGCGGCGCCGTGCCGCACCAGAGCGTCGATGGCTCCGTCGAGCAGCCGGCTGGTGATGAACTCGTTGAAGCGCGCCACGACCAGCGCGAAGCGCTTGCCGCGGGCGTCCAGCTTTGCGGAAATCACGTTGGCCATGGCAGTGCGTCCGTTTACAAGCAGTCGTGTCGCGCGATAGTCTAGCCCCCAACCCGAAACCCGGCCAGCAGCCCGCACGCTGCACGGATGCTCCCGACCATGAACGCCAGTGAGCCCAACCACCCACCCGCCCCACCGGCCACCAACGACACTCAGCGTCTCCAGCGCGCCGGCGTGGCCCTGGTGCTGCTGGCGGCACTGTTTTTCGGCGGCCGCCTGGTGGTGCGCCACCTGCAGCCGTTGCTGGTCCGCTCCGAGCGTCTGGCCGACCTGCGGTCGCCCGACCCCCAGCGTCGCAAGCAGGCCGCCTGGGCGCTGGCCGAGCTGCCCGATGCGTTGCTGGTCGACCTGATCGCCGACGAGCTGCTCCCGCGCGAGCCCGACCCCGACGTGCGCGAGTCATTCGTCTGGCTGCTGGGCACGCTGCGCGCCGAGCGCCACTGGCAGCGACTCGAACAGACCATCGCCGACGACGAAAGCGGCTATGTCCGGGCCGCGGCCTGGCTGGCGGCCGCGCGCTGCGACGCCGAGCGCTGCCGCGTGCTGGCCCGGTCGCGCCCGCCGACCGACCGCTGGGACCGGATCGGACGCGCGCAGGCGGCTCTCTGCCTGGGTGACCTGTCGCAGCTTGCGGTCCTGCTCGACGCGGCCCGCAGCGGCTCGGCACAGCAGCGTTACGTGGCCTCGCGGGCCTTGGGCAAGTGGCTCGTGCCGTTGCTCGATACAGCCGGCCGCTGGCCGATCAACGCCGACGTCGGCGGCGGCTCGGCCTGGCCGGTCGAGCTGGTCGACGAGGTGGCCCGCCGCTGCGCTGCGCTGGATTTGCAGCGCATCGCCGACGAGAACCGCCGGCTGGCCAAAGACAGCTACAAGGTCCACCGGCACGTGCGGCGGGTAACCAACGCCCGCAACGACCTGGCCGACCTGCTGATGGGCCGACGACCGTCGCCGCGCGCCGCGGGACCCTAGGGATCGCGGCAGCGGCATTGCGCCGCGTGCGCTTGCGCGTTACCATGCGACGCGGCAGAGGGGGGATCGCCGAGCGATACGAACAGGGTTTATGACGATTGAAGAAGAAAGGACACAGCACTCATGATGATCTCCAAGAAGATTTGCGAGGCCCTGAACAAGCAGATCACCAACGAGTTCTTTTCGGCCCAGGTCTACCTGGCAATGGCGTGCTATTTCGACAGCAAGGCCCTCAAGATGCTGGCCAAGCACTTCCGTCGCCAGACCGAAGAAGAGCGCGAGCACGCCTACAAGATCATGGACTACATCCTCGAACAGGGCGGCCAGGTGACGCTCGAAGCCATCGACGCTCCGCAGAACGACTACCCCAGTGTCGTTGCGGCACTCGAGGCGGCCGTCGACCACGAGAAGGCGGTCACCAGGCAGATCAACGAGCTGGCCGACCTGGCAGCCAAGGAAAACGACCTCGCCACGCGGCACATGCTCGGCTGGTTCATCGAGGAACAGGTCGAGGAAGTCGCCAGCATGCAGCACCTGCTCGATATCGCCCGCATGTGCGGCAACGCCGTGCTGCAGCTCGAAGCCTACATGATCCACCACGGCGGCAATTCCTGACCCACGAGCACTACGCCGGGCGATCGTGGCCGTCGGCGGTTGCGCTCCCGGCGCGCATGACCACGGCCCAGCGGCAGCCGCCGGTCGGCGATCGACCGGTCTTGCCGCTCCGCCGCGGTCTGATCGCTGGCAGAAGCGCCTGCGCGCTAGGTGCCGTAGTTCCCCAGCATCAGGGCCAGGTCCACCAGGTCGACGCACTCGTCGCCGTTGAAGTCGGCCCGGCCGTCGTAGCCGGCGTCGCCCTGGCACGTCCCGTAAGCCCCCAGCAGGATCGCCAGGTCGGCGAGGTCGACATCGCCGTCGCCGTCGGCGTCGCCCTCGACGTAGGGCGGCAGATCGACCACCGTGGCCTGATAGACCTCGGCCGGTCCGAAGGCGGCCGGCTGTTGCACCCAGACCACGAAACGGGCCTGGTCGTGGTGCTGCCAGTCCACGTCGTCGAGCGCGAAGACGTCGCTGTAGACCAGCTTGGCCCCGCCGGCGGGCACCGTCTCGGCGGCCTCGGCGTGGGCCCGGGCCGCGTTGCGATAGCGGTTGTCGGCGGAACTGGGGTAATGGTCGAGCACCTGCAGGAAGTGGACGACCATGTCCTTGTCCACTCCGCCCGGTTCGACCGCGATGGTGGCGGCCACGCGGTATTGCCGGAAGCCGACGCGTTCCACCGCTGCGTCGATGGTCACGTCAGTCGGCACTCCCAGCCGGGCGTTCATGGCGTCTTCGAACCAGGTGTAGGTCTGCGACTCGCTCGGTTGAATGTTGACGCGTTCGATCACTCCGTCGAACCAGGTGGTCGGTACACCGACGATGCCATAGAAAGTGCCGCGGGTGTACGAGAACGGAATGTCGTAGGCGTCGTTCATGTGGAACTGGACGGCGACGATGCTGTTGGGATGGTTCTCCATGAGGTTGTTGAGTGCCCGACCGGCACGCGGACACGACGGTCACCACGTGGCGGTGAAGCCCTCGGCCAGCACCATCCGGTCGGCCGCTGACGCCGCCGCCGCCAACTGGAGCACCAGACAGGCGGCGCAGAGTACCCACAGCTTCCCCGGTCCGATTCTGGTGTGCGTTCCCATGATTTGTCCCTCCAAAGATGTGCAGTGGAACCAGTTTTTCCCGGCCCAGCGTCTCTATTCATTGAACTCACGCAGGGAAGTGTAAGTCAAGCATAAAGTGCCCTGGCATTGGGAGTTGCAACGAATTCGCACGTACTGATGTGTGCAGTTGTCCGGGGCACCGGGCGCCCCGGGGGGCCGCTGCCGGGCGACGGCCCCTCACGCCAGCGGCGCCGGCTCATCCAGCGGCGGGAAGCAGCGCCAGGCGGTCCACAACGTCCACGCCGCCAGCAGCAGCGCCGCGCCGATGCCGGCGTAGACAAGTCCCACTATCGGCTTGGGCAGCAGGCCGCCGCGCAACAGACGCCCGGTGGTCGCCATCACCGCGATCAGCAGGTATGTCTTCCAGGATACGAAGCCGCCCAGGCAGCAGCCGTCGCCACGTTCTCTTATGCGGGCCACGATCCGCCGGGCCGCCTTGCGGAGCACGAAGTGTGCCTTGGCCGCACCAGCGCCGATGGCGGCGGCGAGCAGCAACAGCGTGTGCGGGCCGGCCGCGTGCCAGGCCCACTTGATACCGAAAGTCAGCAGCAAGGCCCCCACCACCGTCCACAGCAATGCCGCCACCAGGACGTGTGTGCGCGCCGTGGCAGCCGGCTTGCAACTGTGCAGCAGTCCACCTTTCATTCGCGCGCCCCCAGGATGCTGGCCGGGGTCGGTTTTCCCAGGAACCGGCGGCAGGGAATGACCCAGTACTCCTGTCGGCTCGCCCAGCCGATGGCATGGCTGAACAGCAGCCGCGGCCGGCCTACGTGCTCGAAACAGCTTGCCAGAACCGAGAGCTTCTTGCTGGTCGGCTCGGTGACCACGAAAATCGCGTCCCGGCCCACGAAGCGTTCGGGCCTCAGCCACTGCTGGTAGTTCAGGCCGCCGCCGATCACCGTTTCTATCGGCACGATCTCATTCCAATCGTCGAGCACATACAGCGAGTCTCGCATGTAGAACGCCAGCTCGCTGGCCAGCTTGTACTTGCCATCGACCAGAATGAACGGCTCTACTCCGCTGCGGTACTGATAGCCGTCCTCCGCGGCCTCGGCCAGGCTGCCCAGGCGCGGCCAGGGAGCCATCAGCTCGGGGCGCGGCGCTCCAGGCACGGGGATCGCGATGTAGAGCAGGATGATGCTGTTGATAACTGCCATGGCCGGCACGTAGCGCCGGATCACGACCCAATGCAATCGCCAGCTTACGGCCTTCGTCAGCGTGAGTCCCGGGCGGTGCAGGATCACGGCCGCCAGCGGGAGCAGGCTCAGATAGCCAGGGATGGGCCAGTTGATTTTGATATTGCTGAACAGTCCGTGATAGGCGCAAACGGCCAGCCAGGGCAGAGCCAGCGCCAGGCCGAAGCGCCACCGCCCGCGCGCGTCACGCCGCACGCGTCGCAGGGCCGCCCACAGGGCCGCCAGCACCACGAAGAACACCAGCGGCGAAAGCACACCGATCTGGGCCCCCACCCAGCCCAGCGTCTTGAGCGGCGCCAGGTGGCCGTGCTGGCCGGCGCGTCGGGCGAACTGAAACGCAAACGACGCCCAGTCGTGCGTGTAGTTCCACCAGATCACCGGCGACGCGGTCAGCAGCGCGGCTCCCACCGCCACCCACGGCCAGGGAGTCCGCAGCGCCGCCCGCCCGCGGGAATCGCTCAGCAGAAACAGCAACGCCCCGGGAAGCAGCATCGCGGCGGGGTATTTCGACATGAACGCCAGCCCCACTGCTACGCCGGTGACCAGCCACCAGAGCCGCTGGCCTGTGCGGCAGGCGCGCGTCAGCGCCACCAGCGCCAGCAACCAGAAGAAGATCAGCGGTGCGTCGGGCGTGGCTACGAAACCGGTTCCGCACAGAACGGGGGCGGTGCTGAACAGCAGCGCCGTCGTCAGGCCCACGCGCCGGCCGAACCACTCGACCCCCAAACGATAAGCCAGCAGCGTCGAGCCGACCGCCAGCAGCCAGGTGGCCAGGCGTACGCCGGCTTCGGTCGGCCCCAGCAATGCGGTTCCGGCGCTGATCAGCCAGGCCACCATGGGTGGATGGTCGAGGTAGCCGACCGCCGGATGCATGCTGTACATCCAGTAGTACGCTTCTTCTGGTATGAGGGCAGCCTGTCCGATGAGCACCAGACGCACCGCCAGCAGGATGCCGATGGCTGCGACGGCTGCGTGACCATCGAGCCACGATCGGCCGCTCGGCCAGATGGGCGAACGCTCCCTGATCGGGCCAAAGGACAGCCCGCGTCGGCCCGCGGGCAGCGCAGGCTGGGACCCGTCGGGCATTGCAGCACCAACCGCGCTTCCGGACGCTGCGGAAACGCCGGCGAAAACTGAATCGCTGGATATCATGAACACTCCCAATCCCTGGGGCCCCGTCGGCCCCCGGCCCGTGAACGGGTCCACGCCCGATAGGATAGCACGTCGGCGCGCGTTTTCAGCCGCCTCGGACAGCGGCCGCCGGGCAGCGACGCTCTGAAGGCTGCCACTGTCGCCCATCCACGCTGTCAAACTGACGCTGCCCGCCGATCGGAACCGGCAGGCCGGCGAAGCCGTAACCCATTGCCAATGAGCACCTTAGCAGCAGGCCGCGACCAGGGCCCGTGTCTGGTACGCGATTTGCGACTCGCCCCGCCGGACGACGCCGGCAAGCCCCGGCGAAATCGATCACCAAGGCACACTGAGCTGGAGGTGGCGATCATGTTACAGAACGACTTGCTCAATCCGTTCGAGGAGCTGCGCAGGGAGATGACCCGTTTGCTGGACAATTTCGGCCTCGGGCTGACCCGCGGCCCGCTGGGGGGTCGGGAGACCTATCCGGCCGTCAACGTCTGGGACGCGGGCGAGGCCATCTGCGTCGAGGCCGAGGTACCCGGCATCAGGAAGGAGGATATCGAGATCCTCGCCGCCGGCAACGAGCTGACCATCAAGGGGCGGCGAATGCCGCTGGAGGGAAATAACCTGGTCTACCACCGCCAGGAGCGGCCCACCGGCGTGTTCACGCGCGTACTCACGCTGCCGGTCGAGATCGACGCCGACCGGGTCGAGGCGGTGGTCGACGACGGCGTACTGATGATCCGTCTGCCCAAGGCCGAAGCCGCCAAGCCGCGCAAGATCACGGTCAAGGCGAGCTGAGACGCGGCGGGGAGACGAGACCGCAGGAGTGGACAAGGCGACAACCCAACCTGGCAGTGTGACGAGCCGGAGGTGCAACCATGGCCGAGGAAACCACGATCCAGAAACGTGAAACCCAGGAAGTGCAGCCCGAGCGCATCCGCGCCGGCCGGACCTTCGTTCCCAACGTCGATATCGTCGAGCGTGACAAGGAACTGCTGCTGATGGCCGACCTG
>CAZRSM010000429.1:0-4003 GCA_964602755.1 uncultured Planctomycetales bacterium | reverse complement strand
GAGCACAAACTCGGGAAACTGCAACAAGCAAAGGCCACGTTGGAACGCGTCATATCACTGACAAGACAGGTGCATCCAGAGGCGCATCCGGTTTTGGCTGCAAGCTACAATGACCTCGCACTGATCCTGACAGATCTGGGCGATCTGGCCGAGGCCCGGCGGCTGATGGAGCGGGCCATCGCGATCTGGGAGAAACACTTCGCCCCCGACCATCCCACGCTGGCGACAAGCTATAACAACCTCGCATACGTCGAGCTGGCCGACGGGAAGCGCACCAGAGCCTGCGAGCTGTGGCGCCGGGCGCAGGAAATCAACCTCAAGCACTTCGACGAAGACCATCCGCATGTGCGCGCCGTAGCCGAGGCGTTGCGGCGTTACTGCCGGCAGCAGGCTGAGTCGTAGAGCCTGTCCCGAGCCGGGGGAGAAGACGGCCGGGTGCGCCCCTCCCGCCGGCCCGGCCGGCGCTGTCGGCGCTACGTTTCCGAGCCGCAGGGGGCCGGCTGGATGGTCTCGAGCGCCTGGCGCAGTTCGTCGTCGGAGATGTCGCACACGCGTCTGGGTCTGCCCGGGGTGGTGATCATGACGTACGTGACCGCGCCGCCGCGCACCTTCTTGTCGATGCGCACCACCTCGGCCAGTCGCTGCGGGTCGAGCGGCTTGGGCAGCACGACCGGCAACTGCAGGTTCTCGATCAGCCGGCGGATGCGGTCGGCGACCGCCCGGTCGAGCAGGCCGCGGGCGGCGGCCAGCTCGTTCTCGACCAGGATCCCCAGGGCCACGCATTCGCCGTGGCGCAGCTCGTAGCCCAGCAGGTGTTCGATGCCGTGGGCGACGGTATGGCCGTAGTTGAGGATCATGCGCAGATCGTCTTCGCGCTCGTCGAGCGCCACGACTTCGGCCTTGATCTCGCAGTTGCGGGCGATGAGCTGTTCGAGCACGTGGCTGTCGCGCTGGATGATCTGCTCCACGTGGCGCTCGTGCCACTCCAGCAGCCCTTCGTCGCGGATGGCCGCGTGCTTTACGCTCTCCCCCAGGCCGGCCAGGTAGTCGCGCTGCGGCAGCGTCTTGAGAAAGTCGGTGTCCACTACCACGGCCTGCGGCTGGTGGAAGGCGCCGATCAGGTTCTTGCCGGCCCGGTGGTTGACCGCGGTCTTGCCGCCGATGGAAGCGTCGATGGCCGCCTCCAGGGTGGTCGGCACCTGGACGAAGCGTACGCCGCGCATCCACGTGGCGGCCACGAAGCCGCCCAGGTCGCCGGCCACGCCGCCGCCGAGGGTGACGATGAGGTCGCTGCGGGCGAAGCGGCACTCGGCGAGCCGGTCGTAGAGCGTGGCGGCTTGCTCGAGCGTCTTGCTCTGTTCGCCGGGGGGGAACTCGAGCACCACGAAGGGCGGCTCTACGTGTGGTGTCAATTGATCGAGGTGCAGGCCGGCGACGTGGCTGTCGGTGACGATCGCCACCTGCCGGATGCCGCTGAGTTTCTTGAGCAGCACGGTCAACTGGTTGCGGGCCTGGGCACCGATGAAGATCGGATAGGCGCGTTGGTTGAGCTGGACGTTTACGATTCGCACGGGGTAGCTCGCTGATCAGGTTCGGGTTGAATAACCGATCGGTCGCGGCCCCACGGCGGCGGCGCCGATGTATGCTTTTGTGCCGGGGATGGCGGGGCAGAGTGATCGGTCACGTCGCAGTCCTATAAACATTGTCCTGCGGGCCACTTGCGGCCCTATTGATATTATCGTCCCCCGTACACCAATCGGCTGGAAAAGTGTACAATGTTGACGAGCCGTGATAAATCGCTATTGTATGCCATCATGGGTAAAACGCTAGCCAAGCCGAAGCGGGCACGCAGCACGGGACGCGGCGGCAGGACGAGCAGTCAGGCGCGGGCAAGGTCGGCCTCGTCGGTGGTGATTCGTAACTATCGGCAGGCGCTTGACTTCCTGAAATCCAAGACCAACTACGAGACGATGAAGCGCGTGGGGTACAACTCCACGAACTTCAACCTCTCGCGCATGTCACGCCTGCTCACGGGTCTGGGCAACCCCCACAAGACGGTGCCGATGGTGCACATCGCCGGCACCAAGGGTAAAGGCTCGACGGCGCACATGCTGGCCGCCATGCTGCGCGGTGCCGGTTATCGGACTGGCCTGTACACCTCGCCGCATATCGTCGACCTGCGCGAGCGCATCCGCATCGACGGCCAGATGGTCAGCGAGTCCAGGTTCGCCAGGCTCATGGCCGCCGTCGCCCCGGTCGCCAACAAGCTCAAAGGCGACAACACCACCTTTTTCGAACTCATGACCGCCGCCGCCTTCCTGCATTTCGCGCAGCAAGAAGTCGACATCGCCGTGATCGAGACCGGCGTCGGCGGCCGGCTCGACTCGACCAATGTCATCAAGCCGCTGGTCTGCGGCATCACCAGCATCAGCTACGACCACATGGCCCAGCTCGGCCATACGCTCGAGGCCATCGCCGGCGAGAAGGCCGGCATCTTCAAGCCCGGCATCGCCGCCGTCAGCGCTCCGCAGACCCCGGGCGTCAAGAAGGTCCTGCGCCAGCACGCCCAGAAGGTCGGCTGCGACCTGCAGATCATCGGCGACGACGTCGAGTTCACCTATCGCTTCGAGCGCAGCCGGGCCGGCGGCCCCAACACGCGCATCTGCTTCGCCAGCCCCACCATCCGCTTCGACCACGTGCTGGTCCCGCTGCTGGGTGAGCATCAGGCCCACAACTGCGGCGTAGCGCTGGGCATCGTCGACCAGTTGCGCAAGCGCGGCTTCGAGATCGACCCGCAGGAGGCGGTCGACGGTCTGGCCGGTCTGCAGGTCGAGGGGCGGCTCGAAATCATCCGCGACATGCCGCGGACGGTGGTCGACACCGCCCACAATGCCGCCAGCATCCGCGCCCTCATGCGGGCCATCGGCCAGAACATCAACTACGACTCGATGGTGCTGATCTTCGGCTGCTCGGCCGACAAGGACGTCGACGGCATGCTCGAACAGCTTCAGATCGGGGCCGACAAGGTGATCTTCACCGGCAACGGCACGCCGCGCTCGATGGATCCGCACGAGCTGCTGGCCCGTTTCCAGGAGAAATCGGCCAAGATGGCCATGGCCGAGGACGACCTGGTCGCGGCTTACCGTACGGCCTGCAACTGCGTGACGCGCGACGACCTGATCTGCGTAACCGGCTCGACCTGCCTGGTCGGTCGCGCCAAGCAGGAGCTGGGCGGCAACAGCGCGCTGCCCTGACAATCCCCGCTCGATACCACTTTCTTGAGATCCCCGCGCCAAAGCTGCGCCCCCGCAACAGTTGACCGGCATACATGGGGTTGAGGGTGGCTGAAGTAGCCAATACAGGATTTTGGGTAGTGCGGCAGCGACTGCCAATAGTGACGGACATTCGTCAGCCTGACGCTTGACCGTCTCGCGCGGCTGACGATAGGATACCGACCGGGTGGACCCGGGTCGTGTGGCTCGGGTCCACGGCGTGGCTATAAACCTATGAGAGCAGTTCTCACAGCAGGGAAGCTGGGCACGGAATGATCGTAGATTGTCATACCCAGACGTGGGATGCGGCTGCGCAGTTGGGGCCGGTCGGGGCGGCGCTGGCCGGGCCCGGGATGCAGGCCGACTCGGCCAAGCACCTCGAAGCGGTCGACCCGGTGGACCGGGCGATCGTGCTGGCCTTCAAGAGCCGTTACCTGGACATCGAGATCTCCAACCAGTACGTCTCGGAGTACGTCCGCCGATATTCGTCCAAGCTGATCGGTTTTGCCGGCATCGATCCGACCGACGAGGACTGCCTGGACGAGCTGGCCCGCGCGCAGGAGGAGCTGGGTCTCAAGGGCGTGACGGTTTCGCCGGCGTTGCAGGACTTCCACCCGGCCGACACGCGGGCCATGGAGCTGTACGCCGAGTGCATCCGCCGCGGCATGCCAGTGCTCTTCGAGCAGAACCACCGCAGCCGGGCGGCCAAGATGGAGTTCGCCCGGCCGATG
>CAZRSM010000428.1:0-1651 GCA_964602755.1 uncultured Planctomycetales bacterium | reverse complement strand
CTTCGCCGCGGCCGACGTCCATGACCAGCTCGCTGTGGCCGTCGCGCGTGGCGATCCAGCAGCGGGCCCAGGTGATCCGGCCGGGGAGGCTCTCGCCGGCGAACGTGCCGCCGGGGATGGGGAAGTAGCCGGCCGGCTGGCGGTAGGAGTGTACGCCGGCCAGCGTATCGGGGTCGTGGTTGAAGGCGTAGGCTCCGCACGAACCGCTGTTGAGCAGCACCCAGACGAAGCGGCCCTCGTGGTCGCCGCCCCAGCGGACGTCGTGGAACATCACCGCCTGGTGCAGCCCGCGGGCCTTGAGCAGCCGCTTCATCAGCTCCATCGGCACCAGGTTGCCCTGGTCGGCCTCGGTGGCGGTGGCGATGGTGTCGCCGTTGCTCTCCGGACGGCAGGTCGAGTTGAACAGCCCCTCGGCGAAGTCCGACGGCGGCCGCAGCGGCAGCAGGCCGAGCTGGTACTGCCAGCCGAGGCAATCGGCCTTGAACTCTTCGACCAGATCCAGCACCGCCAGATAATCGCGCAGTTGCTCGCGGGTGGCGTCCTGGTCGAAATCCTCGGCCCCCTCCTCGCGGTAGTGGAACGCCACGCCGCGGTCGTTGACGAAGGCCAGCGCGTCGTCGATGCGCCGATCGGCAATGCGCGGGCCACGATCGAGCAGCCAGGCCTGATCGACCTTGTGTTCGGCAAAACCGATGCGCGACAGCAGCCGCGGACCGAAATAGCCGTTGATCATGCCCATCGAAGTGTCGCCGAGCATCAGGGCCAGCACGCGGCGCCGGCTGATCTGCTCGAACACCTCGTCAGCGGCGCTGCTGGCCGGCGCCTGGGTGATGGTCCTGATCCGCTCGGTTGGATATTCGAGCGTGCCGGTGCGACACCACTGTTCGAGCCGCTGCATGAATACGTCGTCGGCGGTCCAGTCATCGGCGGCCGTCCAGAGGCGCGAGTGCGGGCGACCGACCGACTCGAGGCAGGCCGAAGTGTTGAGCAGTCCCACCAGTCCGGGCCACTGGCCGGAGAAGTTGCTGGCCAGCAGCAGCGGGTGGTCGCTGCCCACCACGCCGTCGACGGTGTGCGGCCCGTAGAACCAGTGCACGCAGACGCCGATCAGCGGATCGTCGACTGAGCCGAGCTTCTCGATCGCCTCGTGCGGCCGGGTGACGAAGCCCTCGATGCGGTAGCTGGCGTAGCCGAGCTTGCCGAGCGCGGCTTCGAGCTGCTGCGTGGCCCGGGTGATGCTGGGCAAGGCCCACTCGTTGGGCTTGGGGCGGTAGTCGCCCGGCCAGTAGATGGCGATTCTGGTACGCATGGCCTCTCCTCATGCCGCTGACCGGCGGCGCGGCTCCGCTGCCGGCAGGGTAAGCGCACTCGGCGCGCGGCCGCAAGGGCGGCCTCCGACGGCCGGGGCTCAGGCGGCCGGCGGCTCCGGCGCTGCCGGCCGGCGGGGCAACGCCAATCGCAGCACCAGAAAGCCGGCCACCGCGGAGATGATCGACGCGCCGAACACGCCGGCCCGGGTGGCCACCGCGTAGTCGCTGCCCTCGCCCTCGAACGCCAGCATGCCGATAAAGAGGCTCATGGTGAAACCGATGCCGGCCAGCAGACCCACGGCGGCCATCATCGGCCAGCTCACCCCCTGCGGCAGGCGAGC
>CAZRSM010000427.1:0-4253 GCA_964602755.1 uncultured Planctomycetales bacterium | reverse complement strand
GCTCGATGAGGACTGGTGCAAGAAGTTCTTCGACTTCATCGCCGCCATTCCGCTCAAGAAGAGCGCCATCGTCGAGTTCCCCGATACGATACCCTAGGATCTGCCGGCCGCCAGGACAGCCGCTGGGCCGGGCGCCGGTCTTGGGTAATAATCTGCGCCCATGTCGGCAAGAATGCGGTACTCGGCGGCCCGCGAGCCCGCGGCCGACCGCCTGCGGCCGTTGCCCTACTGGCAGGCAACGCAGCAGCCGGTGGCCTGCCTGGCGCTGCTCGCGCCGCTGATAGTCGTCTACGAAGTGGCGGTAGCGCCCATGCCCGCCGACGCCGGCCCGGTCTCGCAACTCGTCGCCCACAACTTCGTGCAGCGCTTCACCGCCTGGCTCGGCGGCGACGCCTACTGGATGCCCGGCATGGCGGCGGTGGCGACGCTGATCGTCTGGCAGCTCCTGGCGCCGGGGCCCTGGCGGCTGCGGGCCTGGGTGCCGGGGCTGATGGTGCTCGAGAGTGTGGCGCTGGCCGTTCCGCTGCTGGTCCTGGGGCGCCTGCTGCAGGCGGAGACCCACCCCATGACCGCCGGCCTGTGGCACGCCCGCATCGTGACCGCCGTGGGGGCCGGGGTTTACGAAGAGCTGGTCTTCCGCTTCTACCTGGTTGGCGGGCTGATCCTGGTATGTCGGCACGGGCTGGTGATCGGCAGGCGGGCCAGTCAGATCGCCGCCGTCCTCGCCGGGGCGCTGCTGTTTTCGCTGTGCCACTTCACGCCGGTCGGCTCGGAAGCCTTCTCCTGGCCGCTGTTCTGCCTGTTCGCGGCCGCCGGCAGCTATCTGGGGCTGGTGTTCGTGATGCGCGGGGTGGGCATATCGACCGGCACGCACGTGGCCTACAACCTGCTCAGTCTGCTGGCGCTGTAAGCAGCCGGCTACTTCTCGCCCAGAGCCCGCCGCCGACGGAAGAAATCCCGCAGCAGTTCGGCACACGGCTCGGCCAGCACGCCGCTGACGGTCTCGATGCGGTGGTTGAGCCGCGGATCCTGCGTGATTTCGTACAGCGAGCCGCAGGCCCCGCCCTTGGGATCGCTGGCGCCGTAGACCAGCCGCCCCAGCCGGGCCAGCACCAGCGCACCGGCACACATCGGACACGGTTCGAGCGTGACGTACAAGGTGCAGCCCTCGAGCCGCCAATGCCCGACATGCGCCGCGGCGGCGGTGACAGCCAGCATCTCGGCGTGCGCCGTGGGGTCTTGCAGTTTTTCCCGCTGGTTGTAGCCGCGGCCGATGACGCGCCCATCGCGGACCACCAGGGCGCCGACCGGCACGTCTTCCGAATCGAGCGCCTGCTGCGCCAGCGCGACCGCCTCGCGCATATAACGCCGATCCAGCTCATCCTGGTCGAAGGCAGGGAGCATGATGCGACAGTCTACCCGCCCGGGCGGCGATTGGTCAGCGCCGCGCGGCCTGCTGGGCCTTGCGGGCGGCGGCCACGATCTCTTCCTGCACGTTGCGCGGCACCTGGGCGTAGTGCGAAAACTGCATGGCGAACGTGCCGCGCCCCTGCGTGGCCGAGCGCAGCTCGGTGGCGTAGCCGAACATCTCGGCCAGCGGCACCTCGGCGGTGATGATGGTCAGGTCGGCCTTGACATCGGTTCCGAGCACGATGCCGCGCCGGCTGGTCAGGTCGCCCACCACGCTGCCCTGGCACCCGCTGGGTACCTCGATTTCGACCCGCATGATCGGCTCGAGAATCGCCGGCGCCGCGCGCAGGTAGGCCTGTCTGAAAGCCTCGCGGGCCGCGATCTGGAAGGCGATGTCCGACGAATCGACCACGTGGGCCGAGCCGTCTTCGAGCACCATCTTGACCCGCACCACCGGATAGCCGGCCAGCGGACCCTGCATGCGCGCCGCCTGGAAACCCTTGTCGCACGAGGGGATGTACTCGCTGGGGATGCGCCCGCCGGTGATCAGGTTCTCGAAGACGTACTCCTGCTCCGCCTCGGGCCCCAGCGGCTCCATGCGGCCCGCCACGTGGCCGTACTGGCCCGAGCCGCCGGTCTGCTTGCGGTGCCTGTAGTCGAAGCTCGCGCTGCGCGTGGGCGCCTCGCGGTAGTTGACCTTGGGGGCCCCCACCTCGACGGCGCACTTGTACTCGCGGCGGATGCGCTCGATGTAGACTTCGAGCTGCAGCTCGCCCACGCCCGAGATGATGGTCTCGTTCGATTCCGGGTCGGTGTGTACGCGGAAGGTCGGGTCTTCGCGCACGAAACGCCGCAAGGCCTTGGAGAGCTTCTCGCGGTCGGCCCCCTGAGCCGGAGCGATGGCCAGCGAGATCACCGGGTCGGGTGTCTGGATGTTCTCCAGCGAGTAGTTGAGGCTCGGATCGCAGAACGTATCGCCCGAGGCGCAGTCGACGCCGACCAGCGCCACGATGTCGCCCGGACCGGCCTGGTCGACGTCCTCGCGATCGTTGGCGTGCATGCGCACCATGCGGCCGACGCGCGCGCTGCGCCGGCAGCGCGTGTTGACGATCGTCGTGCCCTTGCGCAGCGTGCCCTGGTAGATGCGCGTATAAGTCAACTGGCCGAACGATTCGTCGACCAGCTTGAAGGCCATCGCCACCAGCGGCGCGTCCGGGTCGGCCGTCATGGCCACCTCGGCCCCTTCGTTGTCGTTGTCCCTGGCGTAGTAGACGCGGTCCACCGGCGACGGCAGGTAACGCACGATCGCGTCCAGCAGCACCCGCACGCCCTTGTTGCGAAACGCGCTGCCCATCATCACCGGCACGATCTCGCGCCCGATAGTCAGCCGGCGGATGATCGCGTGCAGTTGCTCCTCGTCCGGCTCGCGCTCGTCCAGCAGCAGCTCCATCAGCTCGTCGTCGTACATCGACAATGCTTCGAGCATCCCCGCACGCGCCCGGCGGGCCTCGTCGACCAGCTCGGCCGGAATCTCCGTGCGGCGCAGGTGCTGGCCCTGATCACCTTCGGCGTAGACCGCCTGCATGGCGACCAGGTCGACGAGGCCGACGAACTCGTGCTCCAGCCCGATCGGCAGTTGCAGCGCGATGGCGGTCAGGCCCAGCTTGTTCTCGATCTCGTTGATGACGCGCGCCGGGTCGGCCCCCACGCGGTCGAGCTTGTTGATGAAGGCGATGCGCGGCACGTTGTAGCGCTTCATCTGCCGATCGACGGTCAGCGACTGCGACTGCACGCCGCCCACGCCACACAACACCAGGATGGCCCCGTCGAGCACCCGCAGCGAGCGCTCGACCTCGATGGTGAAGTCCACGTGCCCGGGCGTGTCGATCAGGTTGATCTCGTGGCCTTTCCAACGCACGTTGGTGGCGGCCGATGTGATGGTGATGCCGCGCTCACGTTCCAGCTCCATGTGGTCCATCGTGGCGCCGTGGGCCTCGTGGACCTCGCCCATGCGGTGGATGCGCCCGGTGTAGAACAGGATGCGCTCGCTGAGCGTCGTCTTGCCCGAGTCGATGTGCGCCGAAATGCCGATGTTGCGAAGTCTGCTGATGTCCTGCATGTCTGGTTTGTGTCCGTAACTTTCTTACGTCAATAGACTTAACGTTTGCGACCCCTGCGGCCCGGTTCGCCGCGTTCGTACGGGCCGCCCGTGTCTGCCGACCATCGGCGGCAGCGGCCGACTACCATTTCTCGTCTTGGAGGGAATCGTACGCCCAGCGGGCGACATACCTCGGTCGCCCGGTTTCCAGCCCCCCCGTCTGGCGGCATGGAGCGCCGGGGCCCTTAACCCTTGTCAGGACATAAACATAGTCATCCGCCCCCCGCAATTCAACCCAAAGCCGGCAAAATAAACGAAATCTTCACCCCGCCCCCCCTCGCGCAGCACACGCGCCACCATACCGATTGCCCCGTACGCCGCCCGGCAGAGAAGCCGATAGTTGAGGGCGGGACAAGGAGGTCCAGCATGCCAGCCAAAGCAGTCTTTCTGGCCTCGACGTTTCTGGGCGCCGCCGTGGCCCTGGGCGCCGGCCCGAGTTACGTAAACAGCCGGGCGGTACTGCTGAACATCCTCGCCGACCCCCCCGGGGCCGAGGCCTCCCTGTGGGTAACTACCGACGGTGGAAAGACTTGGCAGCCAGCCGCGGCGCGGCGGGTTTCGCCCGCGGCACTGTGTTACCAGGCGCCTGGCGACGGCCGCTACGGCTTCTACGTGGTGCTTTCGAACCAGGCCGGCTCCTCCGGTCCGCCGCCGGCACCCGGCACGCCGCCCCAGACCGAGGTGC
>CAZRSM010000426.1:0-2901 GCA_964602755.1 uncultured Planctomycetales bacterium | reverse complement strand
CCTGACTGTCGGTGCTGGAAGATGATCCACCGTAAGCTGCCTTGCCGAGCAGCAGCTCCTTCAAGTTCCGCTCCTTGGCCTGCTTGATCAGCTCGGGGACAACCTCATACAGATCGCCGACTATGCCGTAATCGGCGATCTGAAATATGCGCGCATTCGGGTCTATGTTGATGGCCACAATTATGTCCGAATGCTCCATACCCACCCGGTGCTGTATCGCCCCGGATATTCCGCAGGCGATGTAAAGCCGCGGCCGCACCGTCGTGCCGGTCTGGCCGATCTGGTGTTCCTTGCCGATAAAGCCGCTGTCGACCGCGGCGCGCGAGGCCCCTACCGCCGCGCCCATCACGCCGGCCAACTCGTAGATCATCTTGAAGGCTTCCTTGCTGCCGACGCCGCCGCCGCCGGCCACGATCATGCGGGCCCCCTTGAGGTTGACCTTGCGCGGCTCGCGGTGGCGCTCGAGCAGCCTGACCGCGAAGTCCTCCGGCGCGAACTCGACCTGTTCCTCGATGATCTCGCCGCTGCGGCTGGGGTCCGCCTCGCCCATCGGCATCACGCCCTCACGCACGGTGGCCATCTGCGGCCAGCGCTCGGGGTTGATGATGGTGGCGATGATGTTGCCGCCGAACGCCGGGCGGATCTGCAGCAGCAGGTTCTTGTGCACGACGCCGGCCTTCTTGTCTTCCACGTCGGCGATGTCGAGGTCGGTACAGTCGGCGGTCAGCCCGGCCTTCATGGCCGAGGCCACGCGCGGCGCCAGATCGCGGCCGATGGCCGTGGCGCCGTAGATGAAGATCTGGGGCTTGTGCTTCTCGATCAGCGTACACAACACGCGGGCGTATGGCTGCGTCTGGTAGTGCTCCAGACGCTTGTCCTGCACGACGTAGACCTTGTCGGCCCCATGCGCGATCAGCCGCCGGGCGACATACTTGACCTCGTGGCCGGGCAGCACGGCGGCCATCCTGACTCCCAGCCGATCGGCCAGTTGGCGCGCCTTGCTGCACAGCTCCAGCGCGATGTCGTGCAGCTCGCCGTCTTCCTGCTCGGCAAAGACCCAGACTTCCCCTTTTCGGTTGACTTCGATCATTGACGGCTGCTCCGCTGCTAGCCGAGCGTGTGATCCACGATCAGCTCGTGGATGAGCTGGCGGATTCCTTCCTCGGTCGGTTCGATTTGGGTGTACCCTTCCTTCTTCAGCACGATCGACTGCACCCGGTGCACCTTGGTGGGCGAACCGGCCAGCCCGCACCAGGCCAGGTCGGCCGCCACGTCGTCCAGGTCCCAGGTGTCGATCAGCAGGCCGCGGGTCCGCAACTGCTCGGCCCGGCGCTGCACCTCGACCTCGATCTGGTCATCCGAGGCGTCCTGCAGGGCGGCCTTGACTTCGGCCAGCAGCTCGAGCTGCGTGCGGGCCTTCTTGTACTTGAAGACCCGCTTGGCCGCCGCCGGCCGCGGCTCGTTGGCGCTGTCGAGCACCGTAACCAGCGCCGGCAGCTTGACTTCCACGCGTTCCCAGCCGTTGCCCACGTTACGCCGCATCCGCGCCACGCCGTCGTCGATCGACTCGATCCGCTCGAGGTAGGTGACCTGCGGGATGCCCAGCTTCTCGGCCGTCTGCGGCCCGACCTGGGCGGTGTCGCCGTCGATGGCCTGCCGCCCGCAGAAGACCAGGTCGTAACGCCCCAGCGTGCGAATGGCCTGGCTGATGATGTAGCTGGTGGCCAGCGTGTCGCTGGCGGCGGCCCGCCGATCGGTCAGCAGGATCGCCCGATCGGCCCCGCGGAACAGGCACTCGCGCAACACATCGGCGGCCTTGGGCGGCCCCATGGTCAACGCGGTAACGCTCCCGCCGTAACGGTCGCGCACGTCGAGGGCGACCTCGAGCGCGTAGAGGTCTTCGGGGTTGAAGATGGCCGGCAACGCCGCCCGGTTGACCGTGCCCTCGGGCGTCATGGCTTCCGCCGTGACGTTGGCGGTGTCCGGCACCTGCTTTACACAGACGACGCAGTCGTACGGCACGTTTTTCTCTCCAGATCCCCTTACCCTTCGGAATGGAAACACCGCGGGGCAGACTAGCAGGCGCTATCTGCCCCGTCAAGCAACACTCGTGCCAGCCGCTGCGGCCGGCCGACGCCTGGAAAAACCGACCGCCTCAACCGCCCGGTGCGCTGCCATCTTTCGCCCAGCGCCGACCACGCCAACCGGCGTCCGGCCAGCCGACACCCACCTGGCCTGAATCCCCTGCACGCCCCGTCCGGCGTCCAGGCCCCGTGTGCCGGCCACGTTCAGCCCGGCGCCCAGGTCGGGTGTGACGTCCAGGTTTCGGCCGGTGCCCAGGTCCGGTGTGAGGTCCAGGTTCCGCCCGGCGTCCGACTTCCGTTCGGCATTCGAGTTCCACCCGGCGCCGGACGGCTCCACGCCACGCAGCCGGACGCCCATCTTCTCGGCGTCCCGCGTGCCGATGTATGGCACGCCGGCCTCCCGCCTCGACCGCGAGCTTGACGCGCGCTCCGGCCAGCGGCAATAATAGTGCGACGCGCAGGCGGCGAAGCAACCACCTGTGTGCGCGGGCGTTTAGCTCAGTCGGCTAGAGCGCATCCTTCACACGGATGAGGTCACAGGTTCGAGTCCTGTAACGCCCAGTTCCGTAAGTCGCGCCGATGCCGTTGCTTACGGTCCCCTGCCCAGCAAGCAGTGCGGCGATTCACGGTGGTTTGGCGCGGAGCGCGCTCCGCGCAAACGAGCGGAGGATCGCCCATGCCGCGTCGCAGTACACGCCCGCCGGCGTATCGCCAGCGAGTCATCCGGGGGAAAAAAGTCGCCTACGTCACGCTGACCGATGCCGATACCGGCTGTCGCCGGGACTACTGGCTCGGTGAGTACGGCACGCCCGAGAGC
>CAZRSM010000425.1:0-2582 GCA_964602755.1 uncultured Planctomycetales bacterium | reverse complement strand
CTCGGGCGTGCCGTACTCGCCGAGCCAGTAGTCCCGGCGGCGTTTCGTGACGGCGTCGGTGAGCGTGACGAGGGCCTGATTGCGATCTTTCCGCTTGCGATAGGAGGGGATTCTCGGCATCGCGCGGTTCCCTCAACGCGTTGCGCGGTCAGTGACCGCGCTTTTTCGCGTCACAGGCCGCGCTGCCGACCGCCGGCAGGTCTCCCTAACCACAGGAGGCGGCGTGAGTTACAACGAATGGAGACGATGGGATTCGAACCCACGACCTTCGCATTGCGAACGCGACGCTCTCCCAGCTGAGCTACGTCCCCATCACTTCGATGCCCATTATAAGCCGACGGCCGGCGGTGACAAGAGCATCCCCCACGCGGCGGATAGGCAGCGGTCGGCGTGGTGCTCCCCTCCAGACGCCGGAGCGTGACCGCGCGCCGGCGGTGGCCGGCGGCGGGGAGTTCAGGCGTAAGCGTCCTTGGCGGCCCGGATGCGCTCGGCCAGCTCCTCCAGGTACTGCGGGTCGGCCGGCCTGGCGTTCCAGCGATAGCCCAGCCCGTCGCCGGCGCGGCGGGGGATGATGTGGAAGTGCACGTGCGGCACCTCCTGGCCGGCGACGCGACCGTTGTTCTGCAGAACGTTGTACCCCTCGGCCCCGGTGGCCGCCAGAACCCAGCGGGCGATACGGCCCAGCCAGCGGCCGATCTCGGCCGCCGACTCGGGCGAAAGGTCTTCGAGCCGCTCGACCTGCTCCTTGGGCACCACCAGCGTATGGCCTTCGGCCAGCGGGTTGATGTCGAGAAAGGCCAGCAGGTATTCGTTCTCGAACACGCGCTGGCAGGGAATCTCGCCCTTGATGATGCGGGTGAAGATCGAATCGGAGCCGCTGCTCATTTCGACAGCCCTCGTCAAAGGTCGGCGCGTGGGCCGGCACCCGCAGAGCGGCGCAACCGCGACGGCGTCAACTCTCGCTGGACTGCTCGCCGCCGGCCTGCTCGGTTGCTTCCGGCGGGGCCGACTCGGCCTGCTGGGCCGGCTCTTCGGCCTTGCTGCGGCGGGCGCGACGACGCTGCTTGAGCGGCTTGCCGGCGTAGAAGGCGTACTTGACGGCGGCGCGGCGACGGCGTTCGGTCTGCTCGCCGATGCGCTTGCGGGGCGGATCGTCTTCGCCGACGAGCTGGAGGATGGCCAGTTGACCGCCGTCACCCAGGCGCCGATCGGCCAGCTTGATGATGCGGGTGTAGCCGCCGGGGCCGCGCGACTCGGCGCGGCGCTTCATCTTGGGACCGATCTCGGTAAAGAGGCGGTGGATGACCGATTCGGCGGTGAACTTGACGCCGGGCTTGGTGGTCGCGGCGCGATGGCGGCGGCCGGAGCGCCAGCGCAGCACCTGGTTGCGCTTGGCGTCGCTGAGGCGGTCATACTCTTCCTGGTGCTCGGGGGCGATGATGGCCCGGTCGTTGAGCAGGGCGATGGCGCGTTGCCGGGCGGCCAGGCTGCCGTCGATGGCCAGGGTGATCAGGTGCTCGGCCAGTCGCCGGGCTTCCTTGGCCTTGGGGATGGTGGTGCGCACCTGACCATGCTCGAACAGGCTCTGAACGAGGTTGCGGCGCAAGGCGACGCGATGAGCCGAGGTGCGGTTGAGTTTTCGTCCAGTGCACGCGTGTCGCATGGGGCAATACCTCTATGCGTTGGTAGCCGGGGCGCCGGCCGAGGCGGTCAGCGGGTTGCCGCCGCCGCCCAGCTCGTCTAACTTCATTCCCAGAGACAGTCCCAGTTCTTCCAGCTTGCGCTTGACCTCCTCCAGCGAGGTGCGGCCAAAGCTGCGCAACTGGAGCAGTTGGTTTTCGGTCATGCGGACCAGGTCACCGATGGTCTCGACCTTGGCGGCCTCGAGGCAGTTGCTGGCCCGCACGGAGAGATCCAGGCTGGCGACCGGGCGCTCAAGCTTGGCCTGCAGCTCGGCGTCCATCGGCGGAGCGGCCGGCGCCTGCACCTCGGAAGCGGCCACGGCGGCGCCCAGTTCGTAGTACTGCACGAACGGGTTGAGGTGCTTGCGCAGGATCTTGGCGGCCTCGACCAGGGCGTCCTCGGGCAGCACGGTGCCCTTGGTCCAGATTTCCAGGATCAGCCGGTCGTAGTTGACCTTCTGGCCGACGCGGGTCTCCTCGGTGCGGTAGCGCACCCGCGTGACCGGCGAGAAGAGCGCGTCGATCGGGATCAGGCCGATCTCGCCCTCGGTGGTATGCTCGGCGGCGGGCACGTAGCCGCGGCCGCGCACCACGGTCAGCTCGGCCGAGAAGGGCACGTCGTCGGTCAGCGTGGCGATGAGCTGGTCCTTGTTGTAGACCTCGACGCCGGCTTCGCACTCGAAGTCGCCGGCCAGGATGTCGCCCTTGGTGTCGCGCTGCACGCGCAGGTGCTTGGGCGAGTCGCTGTCGGTGCTGACGATCAGCGACTTGATGTTCAGGATGATGTCGGTGACGTCCTGGAGCACGCCCGGCAGCGAGCAGAACTCGTGGTCGGCGCCGGCGATGCGGGCGTGGGTGACCGCCGAGCCTTCGAGGCTCGAGAGCAGGATCCGCCGCAGG
>CAZRSM010000424.1:0-2407 GCA_964602755.1 uncultured Planctomycetales bacterium | reverse complement strand
TTAGCCAAACGGCGGGCGAGGGGGAGCAATTGAGGCACTGGGCACAAAGGCATCGAGGCACGAAGGCAACCGGACGATGAGGAGATGGGTCAACGAGGCAGTCGGGCGACGTGGCGGCGGCTGGCGGCTCCTTGCAGCGCTGGCGCTGCTGGGGGTGGTGGTCGGTTGCAGCACGCCCGATCCCAAAGTGCGGTACAACCTGCGCCTGGCCGGGGCGCAGATACCGGTAGAGCTGGTCGAGTCGTGGCTGGCTGACGCCCCCGACGTGCGGTTCGTCACCGAGCGCGTCCAGCCGGTGGCCTGGTCGGAGGCCGGCCTGCGGCACCTGCAACGCGGCGAGTGCGACCTGGCCTGCACCGACCGCCCGCTGACGGCCCGCGAGGTGGGCAAATTCGGGGACCGCGCCATCGTCGGCCATCGCGTGGGCTTCTACGGCTTCGCGTTCTACGTTCACCCCGACAACCCCACCGACAGCATCTACGCCGGCCACATCAAGCTCCTGTTCCGCAAACAGATCAACGACTGGCGCGAGCTGGGCCCCTTCGAGGGGCCGATCCGGCTGATCGGGCCTGAGAAGGCCACGCGCGGCGGCGAGATCCTGATGCGCCAGGCCAGGATCTGGTTCGCCGACGCGACCTGGGAAACGCGGCCTGACGATCGCTCGATCGTAGCCGCCGTGGCCGCCGACCCCCTGGCGCTGGGCTTCGCGGGCATCGGGCTGGATGGTCCTGGCGCCCGCTACCTGGGGTTGCGCATGGAGCGGCACGGCGAACCGGCCTGGCCGGCGATCGAGGACATCGAGTCCGAACGTTATGGCCTGGCCAAGGTGATCTACGTCTACACGGCCGACCCCCCCGGCCCCGCGGCGCAGGCGGCGATCGACTACCTCTACGGCGACGACGCTCGCCGGGTCATGCAGCGAACGCAGGTCTGGCAGATACCGCGCAGCCGCGGTGAGGTTCAGCCCGTCCCATGACCGGCCCGTTGCGGATTCGCAGTCTGGAGATCTTCCCGCTGGCGATCCCGCTGCGGCTGCGGTTCGAGCACGCCGCCGCCACGCGGCAGGTGGCCGATCCGGTGGTGGTCAAGCTGACGGCCGAAGCGCCGCACGCGCACTGTTGCGGCTACGGCGAGACGTTGGCGCGGACGTACGTCACGGGCGAGACGGCCGAGACGGTGGTCGACGACGTGCGGTCAGTCTTCGCGCCGCTGCTGCTCGGGTTTCACGGGGGTTCGTTGGCCGAGGCGGTGGAGTTCGCGCGCGGCCTGCCGACGCTGGCCGACGGACGGCTGATAAACGCGGCGCGGTGCGCGGTCGAACTGGCCCTGCTCGATCTGGCGACCCGCGTCTATCGCCGGCCACTGTCCGACGTGGTGGCCTGGCTCGAGCTGGGGCAGTTGGGCAGTCCGGGCTCGGTGGGCGAAGCGCGCTACAGCGGCATCGTCGTGGGGCAGGGGGCCAGGCTGACCGTGGCGTTGGGAGCCCAGCGGCTCTTCGGTCTGCGCGATTTCAAGATCAAGGTGGCGGTCGCCGGCTGGCAGCAGCGCTTGCGGGACGCGCACCGCGTCCTGGGGCGCGCCCTGGAGGAGGGCCGGGCCACGCTGCGGGCCGACGCCAACGGGGCCTGGACGTATGAAGAAGCGCTGGCTGCCGGCGCTTTGCTCAGGGAATGTGGCGTGACAGCTCTTGAGCAGCCGCTGGCCGTCGGCCGGGAGCCGCGGCTGCCCGACCTGGCGCGGGAGCTCGGCTTGCACCTGGTGGCCGACGAGTCGCTGCTGACGCTCGAAGATGCCCGCGAGCTGCTGTCCGACGGCGGGGTGCAGGTGTTCAACATCCGGCTGGCCAAGTGCGGCGGCCTCTTGCCTTCGCTGGAGATGGCCGCCCGCGTGCTGGCGGCGGGGCGTGACGTGCAGCTTGGCTGCATGGTGGGCGAGACCAGCATCCTGTCGGCGGCGGGGGTGTCGCTGCTGGAAGTGGTGCCACGGGTGAGGTTCGTGGAGGGGGCGTTCGGGCGGTGGCTGCTGCGGGAGGACGTGGTTGCCAGGCCGGTCACGTTCGGGCGGGGGGGACGGGTGCCGCGGCTGGACGGCCAGGGGTTGGGGATCGAGGTCGATGAGTCCCGGTTGCGTAGCTTGCGGGTGCGCGCGGTGGCTCCGTTGAGGTTCTAAAAGACTCAGAAGGCCGATTCGTCGTCGCTGTCGGCGGCGACGGAGCTGGGTTCGCGGAGTCCGAGCATGGGGGCCAGCGTGTCGCGCAATTGCTCGGGGCGGAAGGGCTTGCGCAGGTAGCCGCGGGCGCCTTTGTTGAGCAGGTGTTCGATGCGGGTTTCGCTGCCTTCGGTCGAGGCGATCACCACCGGGACGTCACGCAGGCGCGGGTCGTCGTGCATGCGTTCGAGGAACTGCA
>CAZRSM010000423.1:0-2086 GCA_964602755.1 uncultured Planctomycetales bacterium | reverse complement strand
CCGACGGTCAGCGAAGCGCTCTTCGCCGGCTTTCTCCAGGGCGGCCCGCTCGAGCTGGTGCCCTGCGTGACGCAAGAGGCGCTGGAAGTGCCCGCCACGGCCGAAATCGTCATCGAAGGCTACATCGACCCGCACGAGGAGCCCATCCTGGAAGGCCCCTTCGGCGACCATACCGGTTTCTACTCGCTGGCCGACTACTACCCGCGGCTGCACGTGACCGCCATCACGCACCGGCGCCGGCCGATCTTCCCCGCCACGGTGGTGGGCAAGCCGCCGCAGGAAGACTACTGGCTGGGCAAGGCCACCGAGCGCATCTTCCTGCCGCTGTTGCAGATGATCGTGCCGGACGTGATCGACTACGACCTGCCGATGTTCGGCTGCTTCCACAATTGCGCCTTCGTGAAGATCCGCAAGGAATACCCTTACCAGGCCCGGCGGGTGATCAGCGCCCTGTGGGGCGCCGGGCAGATGTCGTTTACCAAGATCATCGTGGTGGTCGACGAGCACGTCGACGTGCACGACCAGGACGCGGTGCTGTTCCAGCTCTGCGCCAACGTCGATCCGCGGCGGGACATAGTGATCGCCGAAGGCCCCCTGGACGTGCTCGACCACGCCGCCCCGGCCCTGGGCGCCGGCAGCAAGATGGGCATCGACGCGACGCGCAAACTGCCCGGCGAAGGCGCGGTGCGCCCCTGGCCGGCGGAGCTGGAGATGTCAGCCGAAATCAGGGAGTTGGTAAGCCGCCGCTGGCAGGAGTACGGCCTGTGAGTACCGACGGGCGGCAGCAATCGGCCGGCATGGCCCCGGCCGAGATACTCAAGAAGGTACGCCGCATCCAGATCGTGACTTCGGCCCTGGTCAGCGACCTGTTCGCCGGCCAGTACCATTCGGCCTTCAAGGGTCTGGGCATCGAGTTCGAGGAGGTGCGCGAGTATCAGCCCGGCGACGACGTGCGTACCATCGACTGGAACGTCACCGCCCGCAACGGCCGCCCCTTCGTCAAACGCTACCGTGAAGAACGCGAGCTGACGGTGATGCTGGCGGTCGACATCAGCGGCTCGCAGCAGTTCGGCAGCCGCCAGCAGTTCAAGAGCGAACTGGTGGCCGAGCTGGGGGCCACGCTGGCATTCTCGGCCATCCAGAACAACGACAAGGTCGGCCTGCTGCTGTTCACCGACCGCGTCGAGCGCTTCGTGCGGGCCGACCAGGGCACCCGCCACGTGCTGCGCGTGATCCGCGAGCTGCTCTACCACCAGCCAGCCGGCCGCGGCACCGACATCGGCTCGGCGCTGGAGTACCTCGAACGGGTGCTCACCCGCCGGGCCGTCATCTTCGTCATCAGCGACTTCGTGGCCCCCGAGTTCTGGCAACCGCTCAAGTCGCTGCGCCGGCGGCACGACGTGATCCCCGTGCTGGTCTCCGACCGCCGCGAACGCGAGCTGCCGCCGGTGCGGCTGGTCGAGCTGTACGACCCCGAAACCGGCCGGCAGGCGGTGGTCGATACATCGTCGTCCCGCCTGCGCCGTAAACTGACCGAGCAGTTCGACCGCCGCCGCGCCGCCCTGACCGACGGCCTGCGCCGGCTGGGCATCGACGTGGTCGAGGTCGAAACCGGACAGTCGTTCGTCGAGCCGCTGCGGCGGTTCTTCCATCAGCGAGGTCGACGACGATGATCCCGACGCCCCGCCCCGCAAACCGACCCGCCGCCGGCAGAAATCGCGGTGGGCAGTGCCCGCCCCACGGCTCGGCTATCCGCCGGCAGCACGTGGTCGATGGCTGCGACCCCCCTGTGGTCCCCCCTGGAAGGGGGGACAGTCCGCGCGCCACGCCGTCTATTCCCCCTCATCCTCAGAAGGACGGTTTCGGCACCGCGCGGGTTACTCCCCTCCCTCCCAGGGAGGGGCGGGGGGAGGGTCGAGCTTCCGAATTGAGAATTGTGAATGCCGAATGGCGAATTGGTCCGCGGCGCGGCTGTCCGCTGGCAACGCGTATCCTTGGGCGCCGCTCGCCCCACGGCTCGGCTATCCGCCGGCAGCACGTGGTCGATGGCTGCGACCCCCCTGTGGTCCCCCCTGGAAGGGGGGAC
>CAZRSM010000422.1:0-3876 GCA_964602755.1 uncultured Planctomycetales bacterium | reverse complement strand
TGCGGCCACTGGAGACGATCATGATTACGGCCACCACGCCGCCGATCAGCGCGCCGACCATGAAGCTGACCAGCGTGAGCCAGGGTCCGAGCCAGGCGCCGATGGCGGCCATCAGCTTGACGTCGCCGGCGCCCATCCCGTGCACGGCCCAGGGCAGTATCAACACGCCGAAGCCCACCAGCATGCCCCAGCCCGCCTGGGCCAGCCCCTCGCTGCCGAAGAAGGCCCACTGGCAGGCCAGGCCGGCCGTCGCGATGGCGGCGTTGAGCCAGTTGGGCACGCGGCGCTGGCTGTAGTCGATCCACGAGGCGTAGAGGATCGCGGGGATCAGGACGATGAGCGTGATTTCCCAGTAGCCGAGATTCATGCCTGCCTCACCTGCTGTCGTGTCCCATAACCACTTTGCCGCGGGCGCCTAAGGCCCCCGGTGCACCGGTTCATCGACCAGGGCGCGTACCGGCTGCAGCAAGCACGGACGACGGCGCTCCCTGAGGTAGTGAAGCGCCGCCGTCCGGTGCTCGTGTTGGCCAGCCAACACGCGTTGATCGATCAGCTGAACGCGTTGCTGTTGACGTCCTCGAAAGTACTGTTGACGTTCTGGCCCAGGGTGGTGATGGCGGCGATGGCCACCACGATAATCAGCGCCAGCATCACCGCGTACTCGGTCGCGGTCGGGCCGTCTTCACTTACCAGAAAGCTCTTTACCCGGTTCATCAATCCCTTCATCTTCAACCCTTTCACTCGTTTCGGCGGCAATCCGCCTGACCCACCTACTACGGCCACAAGAGGCCGCCCGGAAAGCCCGGGCCTGTCCCATCCGGAAAGCCGGGCCCGCACTTACGAGCCCTCACCAAGGCTTACCATGGCATCTCGGCCGGTCGCCGAAGTCGGCAACGCGGCCGCGCATGTACTTCGACAGTCGGTCGCTCTCGTCGACCGTCGTCACATCCCTAAACGTTCAAAACATTGCGCGGGCAGGCAAACTGGACGCGAATCAAAAAGGCGCACAAAGACACCCTGATCCGCGTGTCGCGGCGGCAGGGTGTGGTTATGGGACTGGCTCCGGCGATTTTCGCAAGACCGTCAGTCGCGGAACTCCAGCTCGACGATGAAGGGCAGATGGTCGCTGGCCTGCGGGTCGTTGTGCTGGAGGGTGCGGGCGTGGATGCGGTTGCACTTGTCGATGAACGAAGTCGACAACAGCACGTGATCGATCTGGTTGCGCACGCCCATGTACTCGTAGGTCCAGCGCGTGTCGAGCTTGTCGCGGTCGAAATACTTGGCCAGCCCGGTCTGCACCAGGTCGGGCCCGATGTCGTCGCGGCCGCGGATGCGGCGGATGGCCGGCTGGTTGCGGGAGTCGTTGAGGTCACCCAGCACGATCACGTCGCGACCGGCCTCAAGCAGCGGCAGGTAGTGCCGCCGCACGATCGAGGCCTGGGCGATGCGCCGCGCGTCCGACTCGTGCCCGCCGCGCTCGCTCTTGAGGTGCAGCACGTAGACGTAGATGCTGCGGCCATCGACGTCGGCGGTGACCCGCAGGCCCTTGTTGACCCTGGCCCACTGCTCGGAGTCGATGTCGTCCAGCTCGGTGTCGTACGCCTCGCGGCCGGGAATGGGGGCGATCGGGTCGCTCAGCTTGTAGCGCGAGAATATGGCCACGTTCTGGTACGTCGGCGGCTCGACGCCGCGGCCCACCACGCAATACGGATAGTCCAGCCCCGCCTCGCGGACCGCCTCGCGCAGTTCGCGCACGTCGCGCTCGTCGCCGACTTCCTGCAGGCCGATGATGTCGGCGTCGATCTGCTTGATGAGCCTGGCCACGTGTTCGGCGGCTTCGGCAAACTTGCGGTCGCGATAGCCCGGCTGGTCCCACAGGGCGCGTTTGCTCTCGGGCAGCTCGAACCGCTCGCCGAACTTGATGTGCACACGCGGGCGGGTAAGGAACTCGCAGTTGAGCGTGGCCACGGTGAGCCGGTCGGCACCGCAGGCCACCGCCGCGGCAACGAGGCCCAGCAACGCCAGCGAAACGGCCTTGGGCATGCGCTTCATGACATCAGACTCCAATAGCGGGGGCTTCATTCCGGCTGAAGCGCCGTGTGCCGCTCGCAGTCCCGGCCGGATCCGACCGGCCGCGCACTGGAGTCCGGCGCCCCGCAACCTCAAGGCTGCATATCGGCCTGGTCGGTCGGCCAGGCCTGAGCGGCGGCAGCCGGAGGCGTCGGGCCGACCACACCATCGGTCATGTTCTTGAGCGAGCCGACCATCACCGTGCCGGCCGCCAGCAGCACCAGCGCACAGACGTGCAGCGCCAGTTTGCCTGACAGCGGCGCCCGCAGCGTCGCCCCCGTGACCTTCGTGCCCCGCAGATACATCTGGCGAATCACGCGGGCGTAGTAGTACAGGCTGATGGCGGTGTTGAGCGCGATCACCAGCACAATGATCCACAACCACGTCGACAGCGGCCCGCCGGCCGCCTGCGCCGCGTCACCCAGCGACCAGATCAGCCACCATTTGGCGATGAAGCCACCCATCGGCGGCAGGCCCACCAGCGAAACCAGGCACAACGTCAGCGACGCCGCCGTCGCCGGATCGCGCCACCCCAGCCCGGTGAAGGCCTCGAGGTCTTCGCTGCCCGTGTCGGCGGCCACCAGCCCCAGCGTCACGAAGGCGCCGAAGTTCATGAACATGTACATCAGCAGGTAGGTTATCACGGCCCCCATCACCGCCGCCGACAGGCGCGGATCCTGCAGCACCATCGCGCCGGCCGCCAGCATGTAGCCGGCGTGCGCGATCGAGCTGTAGGCCAGCATGCGGCGAACGTTGCGCTGGCGATAGGCCGCCACGTTGGCGAACGTGCAGGTCAGCATGGCGAAAAAGCCGATGCCGTAGCTCAGTACGGGCAGCAGTCTCTCCATGCCGGCACTCTGCGACGCCGTAAAGGCTCCGACCAGCCGCAGCAGCAACACCAGGCCGGCGGCCTTGCTGGCCACGCTCAGCCAGGTGGTGACCGGCAGGGGGGCACCCTCGAACACGTCCGGGCACCAGAAGTGGAACGGCACCGCCGAGATCTTGAAGGCGATGCCTGCAAAGACCGCCAGCAGGGCCACCACCAGCAGCGGCGACAGGGCCGCCCCGGCGCCCGCCTGGGCCACCGCCGTCACCAGGCTCGGAATGTGCAGCGTGCCGTACAGGCCGTAGAGCAGGCTGACGCCGTAGATCATCAGGCCGCTGGTTACGGCGCCGAAGATGACATACTTGAGCGAAGCCTCCGCCGAGAGTTTGCGGTGGCGATCGAATCCGGCCAGCGCGTAGCTGGGCATCGAGGCCAGCTCGATGGCGATGACCATCAGCAACAGGTTGACCGTGCTGACCATCAGGGCCATGCCCAGGGCGCTGGCCACCAGCAGCGTGAAGAACTCGGGCGCGTGGCGCGTGCGCTGAGCGTCGAACCAGAACCACATGGCGGTCACGCCCAGCAGAAAGACCATCAAGAAGACGCGGAAATACAGCCCCAGCTTGTCGGCCACCAGCATGGCCGTGTCGGGCGTGTCGACGGTGAACAGCGCAATGGCCTCGGGCGTCAGCTTGAACGTGGCCAAGGCGCTGATCGCAGCCACCGCCGCCCCGATAAGCGCCAGCAGACCGGTCAGTCGCGCGCTGCGCCCCACCAGCAGCGGGGCCACCAGCAGCACCACCAGCGTGGCCACGAGCATCAGTTCGGGCAGAATCAGCCGCATGGTGGCGGCGTCCGGCATCCACAGGCTGGCAAGTAGCGGTGTCATCGCATCTGTCGTCCTGGCGGCGAGTGGCCTCACTTGCGCCGCTTGTACTGGGAAAACACTCCCCGTTCGATCGGCGACCGCCGGCGGTCGG
>CAZRSM010000421.1:0-4257 GCA_964602755.1 uncultured Planctomycetales bacterium | reverse complement strand
CGACCGACGAAAAACCGCACTTGCGCAGATAGTCGCGCAGCCCCATCACCAGCGCCTGGTGCACGCCGGCCACGCCGGCCGGCACGCTCTCGCAGCGGGTGGCCGCCAGGTCGTCGGTATCGACGATCAGCACGTCTTCCGCGAAACAGGCCGCCTGTCCGACGCAGCGGCCCGCGCCGTCCAGCACGCAACTGGCCCCGTCGAACAGCAGCTCGTCGTTGCCGCCCACCTGGTTGACGTACAGCAGCGGTCGCGCGTGCCGCCGGCAGTGCTCGGCCAGGCGCGCCACGCGCCACGGGTGCTTGTCCACGAAGAACGGCGAGGCCGAGATGTTCACGATCAGCTCGGCGCCGTCGGCGACCAGGTCGGCCACCGGATCGTCCCGGTACAACGGCCGCCCGAACATCGGCTCGGAAAGCACGTCTTCGCAGATCGTCACGCCCAGCCGCAGGCCGTCCAGCTCGAAGACCGGCTGGCGGCCCGCCGGCTCGAAGTAGCGCGCTTCGTCGAAAACGTCGTAGGTCGGCAGCAGCCGCTTGCGCCACCGGGCCACCACGCGCCCGTCGTCGATCAGGGCGGCGGCATTGAAGACCGGCCGCCCGTGCGGCTGGTCGTTGGGCTCGGCGAAGCCCACCAGCACCGCCAGACCGTCTGCCCGCTGCGCGATGCGCCCCAGGGCCGCGACGTTGTGCTCGATGACTTCGTGCCGCAGCAGCAGATCCTTGGCCGGATAGCCCAGGATGGCCTGTTCGGGAAAAACCGCCAGACGCACGCCGGCCGCCCGGGCCCGGGCGAGGCATTCGACGATGTGGTCGGCGTTGCCGGCCACGTCGCCGACGAGCGGATCGGTCTGGATCAACGCGATGCGCACCGGTGTGCTCCCAAAGCCATTGCGTACCTGCAAGTTAGCTCAACTGTACGGGCGAATCCAGCGCGCCGCCCGCCGACACCGACCGCGGCAGGCGGTATTCTTGCGAGCCGGAGAGCGATTGGCGACAATCACTAGTCTGGTGGTCCCTGGCGGCCACTGGCGCTTTTTCACCGGCCCGCCCGGCCTGCGGGCGGCAACGCGAGCGGAGCAGAGATGAGCAACGGCGGCAGCTACGATCCGCGCTCGATCGAGCCGGCAATCTACGAGTTCTGGGAGCAGGGCGGCTTCTTCCACGCCGAGCCGGACCCCCAGCGCAAGCCCTACACCATCGTCATCCCCCCGCCCAACGTGACCGGGGCGCTGCACCTGGGCCACGCGCTGAACAATACGCTCCAGGACATCCTCATCCGCCGGGCGCGCATGCGCGGCTACAACGCCTGCTGGCTGCCCGGAACCGACCACGCCGGCATCGCCACCCAGGCGGTCGTGGAAAAACGCCTCAAGGAGCAGGAAGGCAAGACCCGCCACGAGATCGGCCGCGAAGGACTGGTCCGCAAGATCTGGGAGTGGAAGGAAGAATACAACAACCGCATCATCAACCAGCTTCGCCGCATGGGCTGCTCGTGCGACTGGCAGCGTACGCGCTTCACGCTCGACGAGGTCTGCGCCCGCGCGGTCTACGAGACCTTCTTCCGCTTCTTCAAGGATGGACTGATCTATCGCGGCCTGCGGCTGGTCAACTGGGACGCCCAGCTTCAGACCGCGGTGGCCGACGACGAGGTCTATCACGAAACCGTCAAGAGCAACCTCTGGCACATCCGCTATCCGGTACTTGAAGATCCAGGGACCCAGGGACGAAGGGACGAAGGGACGAAGGGAGCAGCGGCCTCGTGGCAAGTCGATCCGGCGGCGGCGAAGCAGGCCATCGAGCGGGCCACGGCGCCCGACGCCCAGCCCGGGCGTGATTACTTGGTTTGCGCAACGACGCGTCCCGAAACCATGCTGGGCGACACGGCCGTAGCGGTTCACCCCGACGACCAGCGCTACCAGCACCTGATCGGCAAGCACGTGCTGCTGCCGCTGATGAACCGGGCCATCCCGGTCATCGCCGACGGGTTGCTGGTCAAGAAAGAGTTCGGCACCGGCTGCGTGAAGGTCACGCCCGGCCACGATCCCAACGACTACGCCTGCGGCCAGCGTCACGGCCTGGAGCTGCTCAACATCCTCACGCCCGACGGGCGCATCAACGAGCTGGGCGGCAGGTACGCCGGGGTCGACCGCTACGCCGCCCGCAAGCAGGTGGTCGCCGACCTCGAGGCCCTGGGCCTGATGGACCGCATCGAGCCCTATCAGCACGAGGTGGGCCACAGCGATCGCAGCAAGACGCCCATCGAGCCGATGCTCTCCGAGCAGTGGTTCGTGCGCATGGGCAAGCTGGCCGAGCCGGCGATGGAAGCCGTCCGCGACGGGCGCGTGCGCTTCTTCCCGCAGCGTTTCGCCAAGAGCTATCTCGACTGGCTGGCCGAGCGGCGCGACTGGTGCATCAGCCGCCAGCTCTGGTGGGGTCACCGCATTCCCGTCTGGCACAAGCAGATGAGCGTGGGTCAGTTCCGCGAATGCCTGCGGTCCGACGGCGGCGCGCTGGTGGCCGCCGGCGCCGACGCCGACTGCTGCGTGCGCGTGGTGCGCGGCGACGGAGCGGAGTTCGTTTACGACGGCAGCCCGGCCGCGCTGGAGAGACTCAAGGCCCTGGACCCCGACGAGCCGCTCGAGTGGTACGTCTGCCTGCGCGACCCCCAGGCCCGCTGGCCGGCGGACGAGCGCAGCGTGGCCCAGCGGCTCGAGGCCGAAGGCTTCGAGCGCGACCCCGACGTGCTCGATACCTGGTTCAGCTCGGCGCTCTGGCCGTTCAGCACCTTCGGCTGGCCGGCCGGAGAAGGCCCCGGCGTGGCTCCGGGCGATCTGGACTACTTCTATCCCACCAACGTGCTGTCGACCGCCCGCGACATCATCTCGCTGTGGGTGGCCCGCATGGTGATGACCGGCCTGTACTGCGTCGGCCGCGTACCGTTCTCGCACGTGACCATCCACCCCACCATCCAGGACGGCCAGGGCCGGCGCATGAGCAAGTCGCTCAACAACGGCGTCGACCCCAACGACATCATCGACATGTACGGCACCGACGCGCTGCGCTTCACGCTGGCCCAACTGGCCGGCGAGACGCAGGACATCCGCATGCCGGTCAAGCCCGCCAAACTGCCCGACGGTCGCACGGTCAACACCTCCGACCGCTTCGAGCTGGGCCGCAACTTCTGCAACAAGCTCTGGCAGGCGGCCACCGGCTTCGTGCTGCCCAACCTGGCCGACGGCGCCCAGCCGCCTCAGCCGCTCGAGCCTGACGACCTGGCGCTCGAAGACCGCTGGATCCTCTCGCGTCTGACCGCCTGTATCGAGCAGTGCGACCGCCGACTGGAGCGCTACCAGTACAACGAATACGTCAACGCGCTCTACGCCTTCTTCTGGAGCGAGCTGTGCGACTGGTACATCGAGCTGGTCAAGCCGCGGCTCTTTGCGCGCGACGCCGGCGGCCAGATGGTCCGGCTCACCGACCGCTCGGCCCAGGTGGCCCGCCAGGTGCTTGCCTGGGTGCTGGACCAGACGCTGCGCCTGCTGCACCCGGTGGTGCCCTTCGTGACCGAAGCGCTCTGGAAGCAGCTCAACCAGGCCGTCGCGCAGCGCGGCGTCAGGAGCGTAGGGCCGCAGGGCGAGGCCCTGATCGTGGCCGCCTGGCCGCGGGCCGACGCCTGGCCGCGCGAACCGCAGATCGAAGAGGAAATGTCCCGGCTCCAGGCGGTGATCCGCGCGCTGCGTGAAATCCGCACCAGCGTCAACAAGATCCGCGCCGCCGGCAAACAGCCTTCGATCCGCACGCTGCCGCGGGCGGCGGTGCGGGCCGGTGCCCAGGCGGCCGAGGCACTGCGGCACCGTCTGGCGGTCCTGCAGCGCCTGGGGCAGGCCGACGAAATCGACATCGGCCCCGACGTGACCAGGCCGCCCGAGTCGGCCAGCAAGGTGCTCTCGGGTGTCGAGGTCTACGTCCCGCTGAGCGGCCTGGCCGACCTGGAGCTCGAACGCCAGCGCCTGCGCAAGGAGCTCGACGAGACCGGCGGCCACATCGAGCGCCTCGAGAAGAAGCTGGCCAACGAGAGCTTCGTGTCGAAGGCTCCGGCCGAGGTGGTCGAGGGTGTACGTGAGACTCTCGCCGGGCTCAGAGAACAGCTCGAACGGGTCAACGACATCATCGGTCAACTCGGCGATGCCTGAGTTCCCCCGCCGGAGTCGGGGTCGCTGCAGGTCGTGGGCGTCTTGAACGGAGATTGGGGCGG
>CAZRSM010000420.1:0-4879 GCA_964602755.1 uncultured Planctomycetales bacterium | reverse complement strand
GGCGTGTGGCCGGCCAGGTGCTGCAACACGGCTCGCTCCTGCTCGGCAAACGCTTCGCGGTCCATCCCGGGGGCCACCTGGGTGACCCGCCGGCCGAGGTGCTGCGCGGCTGGACGGAGCAGTTCGCCGAGCTGCTGGCGGCGGAGCTGGGGCTGACGCTCCGCGAGATCGAGTGGCCCGCCGACGCCGAGCCGGCCGTCGCCGAGCTGCGCCGCCGATATACCAGCGACGAGTGGACGAAGCGCAGGTAGCGGCATCGTGTGAACCGGCCCGGTACCGGGCGATCTTGTGGGCCGCTGGCGGCCCGGATAACGTACGCGAATCGATTGCAGCCTATTGAGAATCACGTTGGAGCCGTCACGAATGACACTGGTAGACAAGCTGCTCAAGAGAATCGACGAGCGCACGGCGCTGGTCGGGGTGATCGGTCTGGGGTACGTGGGCCTGCCGCTGGTGCGCGAGTTCTGCGCCTCGGGCTTCGAGGTGATGGGGTTCGACATCGACCCGTCCAAGGTGGCGGCCCTCAAGGCCGGGCGCACCTATATCAGGCACCTGCCGGCCGAGCACTTCCGCAAGCTGATCCGCGAGAAGCGCTTCACGCCCACCACCGACATGAACCTGCTCAAGAAGCCCGACGCCATCCTGATCTGCGTGCCGACGCCGCTGAACAAGATGCGCGAGCCGGACATGTCGTACGTCACGGGCACTGCGCAGGAAATCGCCAGACGGCTGCGGCGCGGCCAACTGGTCACGCTCGAGTCCACCACCTATCCCGGCACGACGCGCGAGCTGCTGCTGCCCCTGTTCGACGCCACCGGCCTGAAAGCCGAGCGGGACTACTTCCTGGCCTACTCCCCCGAGCGCGAGGACCCCGGCCGCACCGACATGACCACGCGCGACATCCCCAAGGTCGTCGGCGGCATCGGCCCGGCCAGCCTCAAGGTCGCTGTCGCGCTCTACAACGCGGTGGTCACGCGGGCGGTGCCGGTTTCGAGCTGCGACGCGGCCGAGGCCTGCAAGATCGTCGAGAACGTCTACCGCTGCATCAACATCGCGCTGGTCAACGAGCTCAAGCTGCTGTTCGACCGCATGGGCATCGACGTCTGGGAGGTCATCGAGGCCGCCAAGACCAAGCCCTTCGGCTTCCAGGCCTTCTATCCCGGCCCGGGGCTCGGCGGGCACTGCATTCCGATCGACCCGTTGTACCTGTCGTGGAAGGCCCGTGAATACGGCTATACCACGCGCTTCATCGAGCTGGCGGCCGAGATCAATACCCGCATGCCCGAGCACGTGGTCGAGAAGGTCGCCGCGGCGCTCAACGAGCACGGCAAACCGCTCAAGGGCTCGCGCGTGCTGGTGCTGGGCCTGGCGTACAAGAAGGACGTCGACGACGTGCGCGAGTCGCCGTCGGTCACCCTGATCGAGCTGCTCCAGCAGCGGGGCGCCAAGGTCAGCTACCACGACCCGTTCATCCCCTCGGGCAAGCCGATGCGCGAGCACAGCATCGAGCACATGCGCAGCGTGCCGCTCACGCCCGCTACGCTCAAGAAGGTCGACTGCGTGCTGATCGCCACCGACCACTCCAACGTCGATTACGACATGGTCTGCAAGCACGCCCCGCTGGTGGTCGATACCCGCAACGCCACCGGCCGCAAGAAACGCCCGCGCAAGCGGGTCGTCAAAGCGTAGGTTGACGCCGGCGCCGGCAACACAACCGGGCAGAGGCAGACCATGGCCGACATGCTGCTGATCGAAGACCACGACGGCGTGCGGCGACTGCTGCTCAACCGCCCGCAGCGCCGCAATGCGCTGTGCGCGGAGCTGATCGCCCAGCTCGTGCACGCCCTGGCTGCGGCCCGCAGCGATGCGTCGGTGGCCGCCCTGGTGCTGGCCGGCCGCGGCCCGGCCTTCTGCGCCGGGCTGGACCTGGACGAACTGGAGCCGCAACTGACCGGCGGGCAGGCGGCCGACATTTCGCCGTTCGTCGAGCTGCTGGAGGCGCTCGAGAGCTGCCCCAAGCCGCTGGTGGCCGCGGTGGGCGGGCCGGCGACTGCCGGCGGGGCCACGCTGGCGCTGACCTGTGACTGCGTGGTAGCCGGCGCAGCGGCGCGTTTCGGCTACCCCGGCATCGCGCGCGGCCTGGTGGCACCGGTGGTGGTCGAGCCGCTGGTGCGCGCGGTCGGACCGCGGCGAGCGCGCCGCCTGCTGCTGACCGGCGAGCTGGTCGCGGCCCGCGAGGCGGCGGCGCTGGGGCTGTGCGACGAAGTAGTGCCCGATAATCAGCTTGAGCAACGGGCGCAGCAGTGTGCCCGCCGTCTGGCCGAGATACCGGCGGCCGCCGTGGCCCGCTGGAAGCAGTTGCTCGCCGCCGGCCAGACGGGCGATCGGCGGCGCGTCTGGCGGGCATCGGAGGACCATAGCGTATAGAATCTGCCATCGGTCCCGGGGCATGCGCGCCCCCGCAAGCAGAATCAAGCCACACAACGGAAAGCACCATGAGCCGCGAAAGCAGACTGAAGCAATACACCGAGCTGGGACAGGCCCTGTGGCTGGACTACATCAGCCGCGAATTGCTCAACAGCGGCCGCCTGCGCGAGCTGCTGCGCGAAGGCATCACCGGCATGACCTCCAACCCCTCGATCTTCCAGAAGGCCATCGCCGGCGGAGCCGGCTATGACGAGCAGCTGCGTGAGCTGGCCAAGGCCGGCAGCGACGCTTACCAGATCTACGAAGCCCTGGCGCTGTGCGACATCCGCGAGGCCGCCGACCAGCTCCGACACGCCTACGAAGTCAGCGACGCGCGCGACGGCTACGTGAGTATCGAGATCGATCCCAAGCTGGCCCACGATACGCAGCGCACCGTGAGCGAGGCCCGGCGGCTGTTCGAAACCATCGACCGGCCCAACGTGATGATCAAGGTGCCGGCCACCGAAGCCGGCCTGCCGGCCATCGAACAACTGCTGAGCGAAGGCATCAACGTCAACGTCACGCTGATCTTCTCGATCAGCATGTACGAGCAGGTCATGCAGGCCTACCTGGCCGGCCTGCGGGCGGCCCGCGAGGCCGGACGGCCACTGCGCCAGATCGCCTCGGTGGCTTCGTTCTTCGTCAGCCGGGTCGATACGCTGGTCGATCGGCTGCTGGATGAGAAGCTGGCCGCCGGCGAGAACGTGGCGGCGCTGCGCGGCCAGGCGGCGGTGGCCAACGCCCGCATCGCCTACGACCGTTTCAAGGCCATGTTCCACGGCGAGCCGTTCGCCGAGTTCAAGAACACCGGGGCCCGCGTGCAGCGTCCGTTGTGGGCCAGCACCAGCACCAAGAACCCGGACTATTCCGACACGAAGTACGTCGATTTGCTGGTCGGCCCGGAGACGGTCAACACCGTGCCACCCCAGACGCTGGACGCCATCCGGGACCACGGCGTCCCGGCCCGCACGGTCGACCTCGACGTGGACGAAGCCTACGCCTTGATCGAAAAGCTCCAGTCGGTCGGCATCGACATGCAGGCCGTCACCAGCCAACTGCTGGACGAGGGGGTGCGACTGTTCGCCGAGGCGTTCGAGAAGATGCTGGCAGATATCGAAACCAAGCGGCGCCGCCTCGCCGCCGGCTAGGCGCCGCACCGTTGCTGCCGCCCTGCTCACCCGCTTTACGCTTCAGAGTGCCATGTGCAAGCCAGGCTTGCCCGTGCCGGTCATGCGCTACGCCCCGGCGCTTGTCTGGGTGCAGCCCGGCAGGCTCATCTCGAGCCCCTCGATCAAGGCCCGCAGCGGGGCCCGGTGCGAACCTGAGCTGCTCCTCCAGCAAACCGACTGGTCGGCCGCCAGTTGGCGTTCGATGCGTTGCACGGCCATCAGCACGGTGGAGTGGTTTTTCCTGCCCACGGCCCGGCCGATCTCGGGATAGCTCAGGCTGGTGTGCTTGCGGATCAGATACAGCGCAACGCCGCGTGCCAGGGCCACCGTGCGGTCGCGGCTGCGCGAATGGATCTGCTCGGGCGTAACGCCGAAGCGCTGGGCGGCGAGCTGCACGATGTCGTCGACCGAGGGGTTGCGGCGCGTGCGCACGATCTGGTCGTGCAGGGCGCGCCGGGCCAGCTCGAGGTCGAGCGGATCCCTGGTCAGCGAGGCAAAGGCGACCAGCCGATAGAGCGCTCCTTCCAGCTCGCGCACGTTGCGCGTCACGTGCTGGGCCACCCAGGCGACCACCTCGTCGGGCAGCGCCCGGCCCATGGCGGCGGCGCGGCGCTGGAGGATGCGGCAACGGGTTTCGTAGTCGGGCGGGCCGATCTCGACCACCATGCCGGCAATCAGCCGATCGGCCAGCGGCTCGGAGAGCAGGCCGATGCTGTGCGGATGACGGTCGGAGGACAGCACGATGGCCTTGCCGCTGGCGTCGATGGCGTTGAAGGTGTGCAGGAACTCCTCCTGCGTGGCCTTCTTGTCGGCCAGGAAGTGGATGTCGTCGATGACCAGCACGTCGACGTTGCGCGAGCGTGCCCGGAACAGGTCGATGCTGCCCGACTTGACGGCGTAGATGTACTCGTTGGTGAACTCCTCGCCCGAGACGTAGCGCCATTGCAGCGCGGGGTGGTTCTGCGAGAGGGCGTTGCAGATGCCCTGCAGCAGGTGCGTCTTGCCCAGGCCGCAGCCGCCGTGCACCACCAGCAGCTTGAAGCTCTCACCCGGAGCCTGGGCGACCTGCCGGGCGGCGGCGTAGGCCAATCGGTTGGCCGGGCCGACCACGAAATCTTCCAGCCGCCCGCGCAGTCCCGCCCGGGCCGGCGCCGGCCGGCGCGGCACGGCAGCCGGCGTCGCGGCGGCGGACTGGTCGGCCCGCTGTCCCTGCTGCTGGACGATGCGGACCTGCACGCCCGACT
>CAZRSM010000419.1:0-12648 GCA_964602755.1 uncultured Planctomycetales bacterium | reverse complement strand
CCGCAGAACGCCGACCAGTGACTGAAGATGCTTCGGCTGGTAGTAGCCGCGAGCCCAGCGCCAGTATTCGCGGATCACCTCCTTGATCGTTACCTCGCCGCTGGCTGCGTCCGCGCCACCATCGACGACCGCCGGGTCCGGCAGCCGGCGACCGTTGGCCTCCCATTCGGCGATCAGCTCGGCGACGGTCATTCCCTGATCCAGAGTGCTTTCGGCTTCTTGGAGGTGCGGAAGCCGCCGACCGTTGGCCTCCCACTCGGCGATCAGCCGGTGGTAGCGTTCGCGGCTCTCGGGCGTGCCGTACTCGCCGAGCCAGTAGTCCCGGCGGCGTTTCGTGACGGCGTCGGTGAGCGTGACGAGGGCCTGATTGCGATCTTTCCGCTTGCGGTACGACGGGATCCTCGGCATCGCGCGACTCCTCGAACGCGTTCCGCGGTCAACTGACCGCGCGTCTTCGCGTCTGGAGGCCGCACTGCCGACCGCCGACAGGTCCCCGAAACTCCAGGGGGCGGCGAGAGTTACGTCAACAGCGGGCGATGGGATTCGAACCCACGACGTCCAGCTTGGGAAGCTGGCATTCTACCACTGAATTACGCCCGCAGACTGACACTTATTATCCGGCCCCAGGCGGCCACGTCAAGGGTGACGTGCCTGGCACTGGCTCGGCGAGCGCGCGTCTGGTACGGGGCGGGGGTTCAGGGCCGGCGCTGGCCGAGCCGCCTGATCTCGTAGAGGATCGTGGGCGAGCCTTCGCTGATGGTGAGCAGGCTGTGGCCGGCGGGGCCGTAGCACAAAGCTTCGCCCTGCGGCTCGGCCGGCAGGATCAGCGGCTCGGGCACTCGTCGCAGGAAGGCCGGCGGCCGGCCCGGCCGGCTGGCCGGCTGCGAGGCCCCACGCCGACCGTGCCCGGCCAGCCGCCACTCCCAGCCGCCCACGTAGCTGCGGACCGCGAAGCGCCGGCCGTCGGGCGCAAAGTCGGCTGCCGTCACCATCCGCGCCAGTGGCAGCGTCCCCGGCGGAAAGCGGAGCTGCCCGACGTACTGGAGCTCGACCGGATCTTCGGCGGTCCAGGTCGGCAGGCGGTACACGCGGCAGGCGCCGCTGCGCTGCTTGGTCAGCACATAACCGACCCCGTCGCGCGGGTCCACGGCGAAGCCCTCGGCGTCGTGCGGGCCGTCGGGATAGCGGCCGCGCAGCACGCGCGGCACAAGCGCGATGGTCTGACCGGCGGACGGCGGCAGGGCCGGCTCGGCGAAGCGGTAGATGGTGATCGTCCGGCGTTGCCGCAGGTTGTCGCCGATGTCGGCCACGCACACCTCCCAGCGGCCCCCGGCGGCCGGGGCCAGCGCGATGTCCTCGTAGTCGAAGTTCTCGGCGCCGCGCAGCACGATGGTGGCGTAGATGCGCCCCCGGCGGTCGAGCAGGTAGACCTCCGGGCGGCCGCCCGAGTCGTTGTGCGTGTAGTAGTAGCCCGGATGGCGGTGCGAAGCGGCCAGGCCGGAGGCTTCGCTGAGCCGCGGGTCGCTGACGCGGCAGACCTGCCGGGGCGCGTCGTAGTCGCTTTCCTGACCGCGACCCACCGGCGCGACGGCGGCCAGCAGCGCCGCGAGCACGAGCCGGGCGCAGGGCAGGCGGGGCCTCATCGGGCGGCTCCGGGGGGTGCGTCGGCGGTGTGGTGCTGGCCGACCGAGGCCAGCAGACCGGCGGCCATTCCCAGAAACAGCACGCCCGAACCGCCGGCCGACACGAACGGCAGCGAGATGCCCTTGGTGGGGACGCTGTTGGTCACCACGGCGATGTTGAACGCGGCCTGCAGGCATATCAGCAGCGTGATGCCGACGGCCAGCAGCTTGCCGAAGCGGTCGGGTGCCCGGTTGGATATCTGCCAGCCGCGGACCAGCAGGGCCAGAAACAGCGCGATGATGACCAGCCCGCCGACGATGCCCAGTTCTTCGCATACGATGGCGAAGATGACGTCGTTGTTGTCCTGCGGCAGGTAGCCGTACTTCTGTACGCCGTTGCCCAGCCCGCGGCCGGTCCAGCCGCCCGAGCCGATGGCGATCAGCGATTGCGTGATCTGATAGCCGGCGCCGGACGGGTCGGCGTCGCCGTGCAGCCAGTTGAGCAGACGCGGCAGCCGGTGGCGTTTGATGACCAGCAGCACCGCGCCGCCGATCAGACCCAGCAGCCCGGTGCCGATCAGGTGCGACCAGCGGGCGCCGGCGACGAACAACAGCGCGAGCGTGATCACGCCCATCAGGGCGGCGGTGCCGTAGTCTTCGATGCCGGTCAGGCCGATCAGCAGGCCGGCCGAGATCAGCGGCGGCAGAAAGCCGTAGCGCAGCGAGCGCAGGTCGCGCGTCGGCTGGCTCAGCAGGGCGGCCAGCCAGATCACCAGCACGACCTTGGCCAGTTCGGCGGGCTGGAAACTGAGGCGGATGGGGCTGTGCAGCACGACTATCGCGCGGCGGGCGCCCAGGCTGGCCTGACCGATGCCGGGGGTCAGCATGGCCAGCAGAAGCAGCAGGGCCAGCAGATAGAGCGTTCCGGCCCACCAGCCGTCACCGGGACGCTGCCAGCGCCACAGGCGGTAGTCGAGGTTGGCCACGTAGGCCATGGCCAGAAAGCCGACCAGCGCGAAGATCGACTGGCGCAGCGGTGTATGCCACCAGTGGGCGGGCGCGGCGGCGCTGGTCAGCGAGACCGACGCGGAGTAGACCATCACGGCGCCCAGCGTCATCAGCAGGCCGACGATGAAGACCACTACGCCGTCGTAACGGCGGGTCGCGGCCAGCGGCGGATCGAGGGTGGCGAGGTTGACCGGGCGCGAACTGCTCATCGGACTACCTCAGCTTGATGGTTGCCAGGGCGAAGGTGACGAACAGGGCCGCCAGAAGCCAGAAGCGGATGACCGTCTGCGTCTCGGTCCACCCGGTGAGGTGGAAGTGGTGGTGCAGGGGGGCGCAGCGGAAGATGCGTTTGCGGGTGCGCTTGTAATAGACGACCTGCAGCAGCACCGAGACGGCCTCGACCACGAACACCCCGCCGACCAGCAGCAGCATGGTTTCCAGGCGGGTGACGATGGCGACATAGCCGATAAAGCCGCCCAGCGGCAGCGAGCCGACGTCGCCCATGAAGACCTGCGCGGGGTGGGCGTTGTACCACAGAAAGCCCAGACAGGCGCCCACCACGGCGCCGCACATCACCGCCAGTTCGCCGGCGCCCGGGATGTGGAAGAACAGCAGATACCCGGCCACCTGGGCGCTGCCGACGATGTAGGCCAGCACCATGAATGCGAAGGCCGTGATGGCCATGCAGCCGCTGGCCAGGCCGTCCATGCCGTCGGTGAGGTTGACGGCGTTCGAGGTGCCGGCGATGACGACGATGGCGATGATCACGAAGACGGCCGTGGGCAGCACGATGCCGTGTTTGTAGAACGGCAGGCTCAGCACGTTGTAGTAGGGGGCGTGGACGGCCTGGGGATCGAGCCAGCGGGCGCTGACCATGTTGCCCTCGCCGAAACGCAGAATGAAGATGGCCAGCAGCGCTCCCAGGGCCACCTGGAAGATCAGCTTCTCCCACATGCGCAGCCCGGCCCGCGTGCCGCTGCGCCGGTCGGCACTGAGCTTGAGCCAGTCGTCGATGCCGCCCAGGGCCGACAGCCAGACGATGCAGAACAGTCCCATGCGCACGTAGAAGCTGGTCAGGTCGGCCAGCAGCAGTGTGACCGCGATCACGGCCCCCACGACCAGTACGCCGCCCATGGTGGGCGTGTTGCGTTTGCTGCGGGCCAGTTGGTTGAGCTGCTGGTGGTCGAACTCGGGATGGTCACCGATGCGCAGCCGGACCAGCAGCCGAATCACCCGCGGCCCGCCGGCCCAGACCAGTGCGAAAGCCAGCAATACGGCGATGGTGGCCCGAAACAGCGGGCTGTAGTAGGCGTATTGGCGGCCTTCGAGCAACCAGTAGAACAGGTGATAAAGCATGCACTCCTCGCCAGGGCACCCGCCCGCTGCGGGTGGTTTCTAGTCGTCTGTCCGTGGCGTCGGACAGCCCGGGGCTGCCCTCTGCGCAGGCGCGGCGGCCTGGTCGCACGGTGTCCGCGCGCTGCGCACGTCTTCGACGGCCCGCTCGAGGCCGACGGCCCGCGAGGCCTTGAACCAGGCCACGTCGCCGGGTCGCAGCAGCTCGGCCAGCAGCGCCGCGGCCTGGGGCACGTCGGGGCAGGTGTGCAGGCGCGGGCCGAAAAGGCGCTCGCCGGCCAGCACGGGGCCCATCATCTCGGCCGCCGGCCCGACCAGCACCACCAGGTCGATGCGGCTTTCCAGCAGGCGCTCGGCGATCTGGCGGTGGAACCGCTCGCTGGCTGCACCGAGTTCGCACATTTCGCCGAAGACCAGCACCCGCCGCCCGCGGGCCGGCATCTCCTCCAGGGCCGCGATGGCCGCCGCCGCGCTGTCCGGGTTGGCGTTGTAAGCGTCGTTGACCAGCGTCAGGCCCCCGGCTTCGATGACCTGCGACCGCATGGCCGGCAGGGCGAAGGATTCGAGCCGCGCGGCGATCTGCTCGTGCTCGAAGCCCAGCCGGCGGGCGATGGCGATCGCGGCGGCGGCGTTGAGCGCGTTGTGCGCGCCGGGGGCGCGCAGGCGATAGGCGAAGCGCGCGTTGATCTCGAAGTGCAACCACGGCGACTCGTAGCGCGTGGCGGTGATGCGCAGGTCGGCCTCGGGGCTGCGTCCGAACGTTACCACCGTCAGGTTGCCCCGCGGCAGATAGTCGCGGATGCGCGGCCAGTCGATGTTGATGGCGGCGAAGCCGGCCGCGGACAGTTCGTCGAGCAGCGAGCATTCTTCGGCGGCCACGCCCTCGAGGTTGTCGAGCCGCTGGAGGTGTTCGGCGCCGATGCAGGTGATGACCGCCAGTTTGGGCCGCGCCAGGGCCGCCAGGCTGCGCACTTCGCCCGGGGCGTTGGTGCCGATTTCGACCACCAGGTAGTCGTCGGCGGCCTCGGCCGCCAGCAGCGTCAGCGGCACGCCGATGGCGTTGTTGAAGCTCCTGGGCGAACAGCGCCCGCGCAGCCGCTCGGAAAGCAGGTGGTCGATCATGGCCTTGGTGGTGGTCTTGCCGTTGCTGCCGGCCACGGCGATCACGTCGGCGGAGGTCTGCTCGCGGTGATAGGCCGCCAGGCGCCCCAGCGCGGTCAGCGGGTCGTCGACGCGAATGAGCGTGGTGCCGCTTTGCGACGCCAGCCGGCGGGCCAGTTCGGCCGCGCGTCGACGCTGCACCACGGCGGCCACGGCGCCTTTGTCGATTGCGGCCGGCACGAAGTCGTGACCGTCGAAGCGCGGGCCGTGCAGGGCGAAGAAGACGTCGCCGGCCTGCACGGTGCGCGAATCGGTGGACACGCCGCGCGCACTGATCGCCGGGATCGGGCCATCGACCAGGCCGCCGGCGGCCTGCACGATTTCTTCGAGCGTCAGCGGAATCACGGGGCTATCGGCTCCCAGGCAGCTTGGTCATCACGGTACATCATACGGTTTGGTCTCGGGCCTGTCGCAGCGCCCGCCGCCGCGGTCCGCCAGGGCCTCGAGCGCCACCGCCAGGTCGTCGAAGGGCAGCCGCTCGGAGCCGACGATCTGGTAACGCTCGTGTCCCTTGCCGGCGATCAACACCAGATCGCCGGGGCGGGCGCGGCCGATGGCCTGCATGATGGCGGCCCGGCGGTCCGGCTCGACCAGCGCCGCGCCGCGCCGCGCGGGCGTCAGCCCGGCGAGCGTTTCGGCGATGATGCGCTCGGGATCCTCGTTGCGCGGGTTGTCGCTGGTGACGACGATGACATCGGCGTAGCGCTCGACGGCGGCGGCCATGCGCGGCCGCTTGCCGCGGTCGCGCTCGCCGCCGCAGCCGAAGACCACTACCAGTCGCCCGCGGGCCAGGGGCCGGAGCACGGCGCAGACGTTCTCGAGCGCGTCTGGTGTATGGGCGTAGTCGATGAACACGTCCAGGTCGGCGGCGTTGGGCACGCGCTGCAGGCGTCCCGGCACGGCCGGCGCCTGCTGCAGGCCGGCCACCGCCGCCTGCGGCTCGATCTCCAGCGCCAGCGCCAGCCCCAGAGCGGCCAGGGCATTGCAGGCATTGTGTCGGCCGACCAGCGGCAGGCGCAGCTCGCCCCCGAAACCCGGCCCCAGCAGATCGAAGCGGCTGCCGGCCAGCGTGGTGCGCAGGTTGCGCGCCGTCAGATCGGCCGGGCGGTCGAGGGCGTAGGTGACCAGGCGGGCCGGCCCCGCGCTGCCCATGACCTGCCCCGACGGATCGTCGAGGTTGATCACGGCCGTGGCCTCGGAGGGCAGGGCGGCGAACAGACTGGCCTTGACGGCGCGGTACTGGTCCATGTCGCCGTGGTAGTCGAGGTGGTCGCGTGTCAGGTTGGTGAAGGCGGCCGCCGCGAAGGTCAGCCCGCTGGTGCGCCGCTGGGCCAGGGCGTGGCTGGAGACTTCGAGCACCACCGCCGACAGGCCGGCGGCGCGGCACTCGGCCAGCAGTTCCGCCAGCCGCAGCGGGCCGGGCGTGGTCATGTTGGCCTCGCAGCGCCGGCGGCCGAGGTCGTAGATCACGGTGCCGACCAGGCCGCAACCCAGGTCGGCCTTGCGGCAGATCGCCTGGGTGAGCCAGGCCACGGTGGTCTTGCCGTTGGTGCCGGTGACGGCTGCCAGCCGCGGGCAGCCGCCGGGCTGATCGAGCCGGTGCCAGCGCCAGGCCAGGCGCGCCAGCGTTTCGCGGGCGTCGGCCACGCTGATGGTGGTGACGCCTTCCTGCGTGGTGAGGTCCTCGCCGATCACGGCTACGGCCCCGCGCGCGATGGCGTCGCGGATGTAGGCCCGGCCGTCGCTGCGCGTGCCGCGCACGGCGACGAACAGACACCCCGGGCGCACCAGGCGCGAATCGTCGCAGATCCCGGTTATGCGCACGCTGCGCGCCTCGGCCGGCAGCGGCGCGCTTATCAGGCCGTCGAGCAACTGTGCCAATAGTCGCGATTCGGTTGCCATGATCGCTTCGAGTCCGCTACGACCGGCCGGCTTCCGCCGGCCGGCCTCCAGCTTTGCAGGTCGGGCCGTGCCCGACGACAACACCCGTGCCTACCGGTCCGGCGGCACGTGCAGATACTCCAGCACATCGGCCACGATGGCGGCGGCGGCCGGGGCGGCGACCGTGCCGCCGTAGTACTTGCCGGCCGAGGGCCGGTACAACGAGACCAGCACCGCGACGCGCGGCTCGTCGGCCGGAGCGCCGCAGACGAACGAGCCGACGAAGGCCTTGGGGATGTAACCGCCGCCGCCGGTCCGGGCCACCTGGGCGGTGCCGGTCTTGCCGAAGACCTGCCAGCGCTCGAGCCGGGCGCGCTTGCCGGTACCGTTGTTGACTACTTCCACCAGCGCCCGCAGGCGGAACCGGCGCGCAACGTCGGCGTCGAGCACGCGCCGCACCGGGACAGGCTGCGACTCGTCCACGATCGGCTCGCCGTCCGGCCCGATCACGCCGCGCACGATGCGCGGCCGCATCAACAGCCCGTCGTTGCAGAAGACGCCGAAAGCCGCCAGCACCTGGATGGGCGTGACGGCGATTTCCTGGCCGATGGGCACCGATTGCGTCGAGTAGCCACTCCAGCGGGCGAGGTCCTGCACCAGGCCGGCGTGTTCGCCCGGCAGGCCGATGCCGGTGGGGTCGCCGAAGCCGAACAGCCGTACGAACTCATACAGCCGCCGATTGCCGCAGCGCGCCCCGATCAGTCCCATGCCGATGTTGCTCGATTTGCTGATGATTTCGTGCACGGCCAGGCGGTCGTAAGCGTGCGTGTCGTGGATGATGCGCCGCCCGAAGCGGTGCGTCGGGCCGTCGATGCGGAAGACCTCGTCGATATCGACCTGGCCCGCATCCAGGGCCGCAGCGGCCATGAAGGGTTTGAAGATGCTGCCCGGCTCGTAGGCATCGGCGATGGCCCGGTTGCGCAGCCGCTGCTCGAACCACTGCTCGACGGGCATGTCCAGGTCGTCGGGCACCGGGTCGGCCGGGTCGAAGGCCGGCAGCGTGGCCATTGCCAGCACTTCGCCCGAGCGCGGGTCGATCACCACCGCCACGGCCCACTGCGGGCGGTGCTGCTCGAACGCTTCGCGCAGGTGCAGCTCGGTGCGCTGCTGGATGTGCGTGTCGATGGTCAGCACCACCGAAGCCCCGTCGACGGGCGGCTGGTAGTCCTCGCCCTCGGCCCGCAGGGGCCGGCGGCGCACGTCCACCGTGGCCCGCGCCCGGCCGTCCTGACCGCGCAGGTACTGGTCGCAGGCCAGTTCCACGCCGGCCAGGCCGTGCTGATCGGCGCCGACAAAGCCGATGGTGTGGGCCGCCAACTCACCGAAGGGGTAGACCCGGCGCGGCTCGTAACGAACCACGAAGGCCCGCAGACGCCGGCGCCGGCGGACTTCGTTGAACGCGGCCAGCTCGTCGGGGCTCAGATTGCGCTTCACCCACACGAAGGCCCGGTCTTTTCTGGCGATGATCAGCCGCTCGAGCTCATCGACGTCCAGCCCCAGCACCGGGGCCACCGCCTCGGCCGCCGCGCGGGCGTCGTCGATCAGCGTGGGGTCCATGAAGACCGATGGTCGCCGCGTACTGCCGGCCAGCACGCGGCCCTGGCAATCGAGGATGTCGCCCCGCTGAGCCGGCACGGTCCATCTGGCGGTGTGCTGACGCTGCGCGCGGCGGCGCAGTTCGTCGCCTCGGGTTGTCTCGATGCGCACCAGCCGGCCGCCGACCGCCAGCAGCGCCAGCCCGACCAGCACCAGCGGCAGCGCCGGGCAGCGCAGCGCGGCGGGCTGCTCGGCCGGCCGACGTACGGCCGGCTTGCTTCTACGGCTGGGCATTGGCAGACTCCTGTCGCCAGAGCGAATCCAGGCGTTGCCTGATCCGCGCGGGGTTACGCAGCCGGGCGAGTTCCAGCTCCTTTTCGTGCAGCTCCTGGCGCAGAATGGCCGCCCGGCGTTCGAGGTTGACCAGGGTGTAGTTGAGCGCTGCGCTCTCAGCTCGCAACATCACCACCACCAGCATCACCAGTGCTCCGCCGGCCAGAATGACGAACGCCTGTTTGAGTGACATGGCCTTCCGATCGCCGTTTGCTACCAGGTCCCGCTCGCCGCGGCGCTGCGTCCGGCAGGGGCCCGCGACCTGCTCGACCCCTGCCTTCCGGAGGGCGGCCGCCGGCGGCTGAGATATCCTACGGCATCCGACCGCCTGCGGGCGCACGGCCGTGTGAATATCCCGATCAAGAGCGGGCGGATCGGCATCGAGGTTGCAATGCCGATCCGCCCAGGGTGGCGGCACCCAGCCCTCAGGAGGAGTCAGGTGTCACTGCGTCGCGGCGGCAACTTGATGCGCTCACCGGGCCGGATACGGTGGGCGTTGCGCAGCCCGTTGAGGGCCGCGATCTCGCGCCAGCGGCCTTCGTCGTTGAGCATCCGCCGCGCAATGCTGGCCAGCGAGTCGCGCTTCCGTACCGTGTACCACTGCACCTGCGAGCTTTGCCGGGCCGCCTCGGTTGCGGCGGCGCGGGCCACGGTGATGTCCGGGATGGTCAGGACGTCGCCCGGGAATATGCGGTCGCGCCGGGCGGCGATGCGCGGATTGGCCGCCAGCAGGGCTTCGAGCAGGGCCGGGTCGTCGCTGTTCCAACAGCGCCGCATGATCTTCACCAGCGTGTCGCCCTTGCGCACGGTGTACGTGACGGGCGCCGGCGGGTTGGCCGGGGTCGGTTCGGGCGTGGCACCAGGGGCCGGGGCCGCGACCGCTGCCAGCATGAGCGGGCCGCTGTGCTCTCTCACCACGGCCACCGGCACGTCGGCCGGGGCCTCGACCACGCCGCCAGGCTGGGTTTCGGCTGACGCAACGGCTGCCGCACTGGCGCCGGCCGGCTCGGTCGGCGGGCTCTGCGGTTCATCAAGCGGCACGGCCGCGTCGGCGACGATCACCTCGTCGCCGGTGACGATCACGGGGGGCGGCAGCGTGCCGGCCGCCAGCAGCGGCGCAGGCTGCTCGAGAGCCTCGGGCGCGGCGGGCAGAGGATCACGGGCGGGGGCCTGCTGGCGCGGGCGCACCGGCGAGGAGGCAGCCAGCACCGTGGGCCGGAGCTGCCGCGGCGTCTGGGCGTCGGCGACCACGGCTACGGGAATACTGGGGACGGCCTCGGTAGCCGCGACCACCAGCGGCGAGGGCAGTTCGACCACCGGACGGGCGACCTGGCTGACCAGCCACGACATGCCCCCGATGAACGCCAGCGAGCTGATGACTGCCACCTTGTTGCTCAGCTCCATGGGCCGCCTCCTTCCTGCGGGTTCATTTTTTCCTTACGTCCGCTCGGCCACGCGCAACTTGGCGCTGCGGCTGCGCGGGTTGGTTTCGCGTTCCTGCGGATCGGCGATGATCGGGCGTTTGGTCAGCTCGCGCAGGCTTCCTTCGGCCCTGGCCTGTCGCATGAACCGCTTGACGATGCCGTCTTCGAGGCTGTGAAAGCTGATCACGGCCAGCCGACCGCCGGGGCGCAGGTGTTCGATCACCTGCTCCAGGAATCGCTCGAGGTTCTCCAGTTCGCGGTTGACCGCCACCCGCAGGGCCTGGAAGACGCGGGTCGCCGGGTGGATCCTGCCCTGCCGGCCGCCGCGCAGAGAACTGATGGCCGACTCGACCGCCTTGGCCAGCACGGTGGTGGTGCGGATGCGCTGCAGGTGGCGGAACTCGCAGATGCGCTTGGCGATGCGTCGGCTGGCGCCTTCCTGGCCGAACCTGTAGAACAGGTCGGCCAGCTCGCGTTCGCTGAGACGGTTGACCAGGTCGAGGGCGGTTTCCTGCTGGTCGCGGTCGAAGCGCATGTCCAGCGGCCCCTCGCGCTCGAACGAGAACCCGCGCCGGGGGTCTTCGAGTTGGGCCGAGTTGACTCCCAGGTCGAGCAGCATGTGGTCCACCTGGTCGAGTCCCAGCTCCTGCAGCGTCTGGGCGAAATCGGCGAAGTTGCCCTTGAACAGCGCCAGCGTCTGCGGCTCGACGCCGGCCAGCCTGGAGAGGCGCTGCCGCGCGCCTTGCAACATCTGTTCGTCGAGGTCCATGCCGATGTAGCGGCCGCCGGGCAGGATGCGCGGAATCAGCAGTTCGGCATGGCCTCCCAGGCCGGTGGTGCCATCCAGGATGGTCTGTCCGGGTTGGGGCGCCAGCAGCCGGACTACCGGCTCGGCCAGCACCGGTATGTGCCCAGCGGCAGGATCGTTCACGGCTCATCACCCGGCCGGCCGGCGGAAATCCGCCGGCGCGCGTTTTTTGCTCTGGACTGGCCCGCTTGGAGCGGGTACAAATTGATACCAGAAGCGGCTGTTGGCGGGCCGCAAGGTGAGAAAAGGGGGGGGTGGCCGACGCGCCCATCCGTGAGCCGCGTGCGGCCTCTTGTGGGACCAGGCGAGTATCTCGCGTTCGCCTGCCGGAGCGCAGCCGAGCGTCCCTGCTCGCTTGACAACCGGGCCCTCCGGCGAAAAAGGCCCGCTTTACCGCGCTTCCGAATCCGTCTGGTTGCAGCGGCGGTGTTGCCGCCGCCGCTGCAACCGCCCTCGCGTAACCCAACCGCTCTTATTCGTGCTCGCTGTCGGCGCTGCCGCCGGACGTCTGGGCGGCTTTCAACTGACGCAGCTCGCGTTTGACCTCGGTCTGGCGTTCAGTGTAGGTGCTCCACTGCTCGTCCTGGAACCGCTCGAATTGCTCGCGATCCCACAACTCGAGGTGCGTCTTGGCGCCGATCAGCGCTACCTCTCTTCCAATCCCGGCCCGCTTGAGCAAGCGTTCCGGGATGAGGATGCGACCCTGACTATCCGGGTCGAGCAGCACGCTTTGCGAAAACTGGAACTGCCACCACTTGTAGGCCTCCTCGGACAAGTCGTCAGGCGATACTCCCAGATCGCAAAGCCGCTCGAAGTACTTCTCCGGATAGATCGCCAGGGTGCCCTTGGTCCGACCCGGGGCGACGTACAACCCGCGGCCGTCGGTCTCATAGTTGATCTTCTGACGGATCGCGTGGGGAATCGACAGCCGATTCTTGCTGTCGATCGTCTGCTCGTACGTGCCGACAAAGAACATCGCGATCCGTCGTTCCCACTTGACACCACTGACAGGTCTAGCTAGGGAAATAATACCACATCTCCCCACAGATGCAAGTCAGCAGCCGGATTTTTCTCAAAAACTCGCCGGAGTGCGCCGGGATGTTAATTTGGGCAAATTGCGCCCGGCAGGAACGTCCTATAATTGGCCTGTTCCGCTGTTCCGCGCAACGAAAAATGGCACGACGCGCAAAAATATGGCAGCGCAAGCGGCGACGGGGATCCCCTGTGCCCCCCAGGTATGCTGTTGGCGCTAGCGTCTCCCGCTAGCTGTCCCTATCCCCGAGACCCCTGTTTTTCACTTATTCGACCATACTTCGAAGGGGCCTCGAAATCACCATTTCCCTTGCGGACACCGCTCCCGCGCCAGCCGCACCTTCAGCGCCACGCGACAGCCGCATGTACGTGGCGTGCGCCGCATGGCCGGGCCGCACCAGCCGTCCTGGTAGTCCGGGCACCGTTGGCA
>CAZRSM010000418.1:0-6483 GCA_964602755.1 uncultured Planctomycetales bacterium | reverse complement strand
GATTAAGGGATCGAGAGAGCGCAGTTGGACGCCCGCTGCAGCCATGCGGCCACCTGCGCCGGGGTGGCCGGCTGGACGTGTTACCCGGTGCGGCACTGTTCAGTCTGTTGATCTTGCCGGACCGGCATTGCATCGCAGATTCGTGATCAGAGCCTGAAGCATGCGGGATATCTCGCGCATGGCCTCGATCAGACCGGTGTCGTGCGGCAGGAGCATCAGTTCTTGCGCTATGATTACTTGCGTTTCCAGCTCCGCCAGAGAGCCGCGAGCCATGACCAGGTAGTGAATATAATCCTTGCGGCTCTGGCGCGCGTTGCCCTCTGCTATGTTGCTCGGGATGGACACGGCTGCGCGGCGCATCTGGGTCGTCAGGCCGAACCGTTCCGAATCCGGCATCTGTGCCGTGCTTACATAAACGCACTTGGCCAGTGCTACCGACTTCTGCCATACGATCAGATCGCGGAATGTCCGTGTGTAAGCCATGTGTATCTCCATGTAGATGCGGTGCGCTCCCCCTCAATCCCTCAATCCCTGTATCCCTCAATCCCTTCAACAGCCTGAAGCATTTGCTCAGCGCCGTAAGCATGCCCAGTGCCAGGCAGTCGACCTTGAGGATGCCCAGGGCGTCGATGTCGTCCTTGTCCCACTCGATGAAGGTGCGGTCGGGCATGGCGGCGTTCTCCAACGGTACGATTTCGCACAAGGGCGACCGTGTAATGACAAATCCGCCGACGTGTTGCGAAAGATGCCGCGGAAAGCCCTGGATTTCGCCCACCAGCGTCACCACGCGGCGCATGGTTTCGTCCTGCGGGTCGAGGCCGGCATGGCGGATGACCGCTTCGGGCAGCGGGTCGCGCTCCCACCAGTCAAGCGAACGCGCCAATGAGTCCACACAATCGAGCGAAAGCCCCAGGACCTTGCCCACTTCGCGCACGGCCGAGCGCGGGCGATAGGTGATGACTTCGCCGGTGATGGCGGCCCGCTCGCGGCCGTATTTGTTGTATATGTATTGGAATACCTCTTCGCGACGCTCGTGTTCAAAGTCTATATCTATATCGGGCGGCTCGTTGCGTTCGCGGCTGATGAAGCGCTCGAACAGCAGGTCGATGCGGGCCGGGTCGACGGCCGTGACCCCCAGGCAATAGCACACCGCCGAGTTGGCGGCCGAGCCGCGCCCCTGGCACAGAATGCCGCGACTGCGCGCAAAACGCACCAGGTCGTAGACAGTGAGGAAGTAGTGTTCGTAGCCCAGCTCGGCGATCAGACGCAACTCGGCCTCCAGACGGCGGGCCACCTCGGCGGGTACCTGATCGTCGTACCGCTCGCGGGCGCCGGCCCGGGTGAGGCGGCGCAGGTATTCGATGGCGCTGACCGCCGGCGGATGCAGTTCGTGCGGGTATTCGTAGCGCAGCTCATCCAGCGAGAATGAGCAGCGGCTGGCGACTTCCACGGTGCGCGCCAGCGCCGCCGGGCAGCGGGCGAAACGCCGGGCCAGCTCGCGGCGTGTCAGCAGGTGACGCCGACCGTTGGGCAGCAGCCGCCAGCCGGCGTCAGCCAGCGTGCAGCCGTGACGGATGCAGGCCAGCACGTCCTGCAAGCGGCGCCGCTGCGGCTCGTGGTAATAGACGTCGTTGGCGGCCACCAGCGGCAGTCGTACTTTGCGGGCCAGAGCTTCGAGCCGGGCCAGACGCTGGTCGTCGGGCTCGCGGCCGTCCAGCTCGGCGGCCAGGTAAAGCCGGTCGCCGAAAGCCGCGCGGTATTCCCGGCAGGCTGGTTCCACTTCGGCCCGGGCCGGCGGGTCGTGGGGGGGCAGCACCAGGGCGATCAGGCCCTCGGCCAGTTCGAGCACGTCCTGGCGGTAGAGCACGCAGCGGCCCTTGGTGGTGCGCAGCTTGCCGCGCGTCAACAGGCGGGCCAGCCGGCCGTAAGCGGCCCGGTCGGTCGCCAGCAGGACCAGCGGCAGCCCATCGACCGGCCGCACGGTGGCGCCTACCAGCAGGTGCAGGCCGTACTCTTTGGCGGCCAGGTGGGCGCGCACGACGCCGGCCAGCGTGTGCTCGTCGGTGATGGCCAGGGCGCGGTAGCCCAGCTCGGCGGCGCGCTGCACGAGCTCTTCGGGGTGCGAGGCGCCGGTCAGCATGGAGAAGTTGCTGCGACAGTGCAGCTCGGCGTAATCCGGCTCAGGGCAGCCGCCGGCGGATCCAGCGGCGTCGCGGGTTGCGATCTGCGCAGGGCCAGGCATGGGCAACACACCTCAACTCGCTGATATGGCAGAAGGTACGTGTCTATTGGCCGATTGATCGACAACGCCCATCTGTCGGCACGATAACCTAACAGGCACCAAACGTCAAGTTGGCGCCGGCCGGAATCGGGCCGCGGACTCCGGCAGTCACGGCGCGGCCGGCTCGGCGTCGGCTTGAAGTGGGGGGCCGATTCCCGCTACGCTGGAACCAGGTCGCCGGCGCCAGGGGCGAGGGCCGATCGGCGGCGAGTCTCGGCATTTCCGGGCAGGATCTACGAGGGGAAGTCCCAATGCAGGAGCACACCATGAAACGTCGGGTGTCGTATGTTCTTGTTGCTGGTTGCATCTGGTCGGTGGCCGGAGCCGCGACCGCGGGCCAGTGGCCGGCGCTGAAGGTGGCCGCTACTGACCACGGGCTGGTAGCCACCGCGGCCGACGGCGCGGTCGCCTGGCGGGTGCGTACGCCCGCGCCGGTGGTGCTGGAGCCGACGGGGGACGGCTCGGCGGTGCAGCTCGACAACGGATACGTGATCGATGCCCTGGGCCGCGTGCTCTATCGCCAGCACGACACGGCCGGCGGTCTGGTGCCGCGCAACGGTCCGCGGGGCGGGGGATGTCCGTACTGGTCGACGCTGGCCGAAGTGGCCCCGCCGACCAGCGGTTCGCAGAGCAATTCGCACACTGTGCCGCTGTTCGACAGCCAGGGCAATGCCTGGGTGTTCAACACCTTCATCGACACCAGCGGCTACAGCCTGCAGGTGCGGCGCAGCGACGGCCACGCCGGCACGTGGGGGCCGCTGGAGACCATCTCAGACACGACGAACTACGTTTCCGGGGCCCAGGCCACGATGGACGCTGCTGACAACATCACCGTCGTATTCCGCGACATCGCCGCCAACTACGACCTCTACGCCATGCGGTATGAGCCCGGCAGCGGCTGGAGCGGTCCCGACCGCATCTACAGCAGCGCGGTGTTCTTTCAGGCCATTCGCGTCGCGGCCGACGCGCAGGGCAACGTCGTGGTGGTTTTCGACCCGTGGCCCGGCGGAGCGACTACGCTGTGGACCATCGTCTATGACGCCGCCAGCGGCACCTGGGGCAGTGCCAGCCAGGTCACGCCGGCCGGCTACGACGTGATCCTGCCGACGCTGACGCGCAATGCGACCGGCGATGCCATCTACCTGACCTATCTGGTGCTGGCCGGCGGCTCGCCGGGGCTGTACCTGCACCGTTTCGATTCGGCCAGCCTGAGCTGGGGACCGGCCCAGATGCTGCCGGGCACGGGCAGCGCCTCGTACAGCATCGCGGCGGCCGACTCGCAGTTCCCGGCCACGGTCAATGCCGCCGGCGAGCTGACGTTGTTCTGGCAGTCTGAATACCCGTACGCGGTCTACGCCTCGCGCTGTGACGGCGGGATGCTGCAGTCGGCGCATCTGCTGCTGCCGCCCGGCCCGGATCAGGCCGACATGGAGAACTTCACGCACGCCGCCTCGACCGAGTTCGGCGACGCACTGGGCGTGCTGACGCGCTACGAGGGCGACGCTGCGATTCATTTCTACGCCTTCCGCTATCGCGCGGGTGTCGGCTGGGACGCGGCGGAGAACCCCTACACCTTCACCTACAACGGCACCACACGCAGCCGGATCGCGCCCTATCGCGGCGACTACTGCATGGCGACGTTCCTGGCGCCGCAAGACGGGACGGTGCAGATCACGGCGCGGCGCTACGAACGCTCGGCCTGGCTGGGGGAGGTGGTCGACATCCCGCAGAGCTGGGAGAGCTACTTCCCGGAGGTCGGCTGCGACTCCGGCGAGGCGCTGCTGGTCTTCGAGGCCGAGGAGCTGTTCGGGGCCAACTTCGGCATCTGGGGCACGTGGCTGCGCAACCTGCCCGGCGATCTGACCGACGACGGCTCGGTCGATCTCAACGACCTGGCCGTCCTGCTGGCCGCTTACAACCGCGACCAGGGCGGCGACGTCGATGGCGACGGCGACAGCGACCTGGCCGACCTGGCCCTGCTGCTGGCCAACTACGGCGGTACCTGCCCGTAGTACGGAAGGCAGCGCAAGAGAACCGCCAAGGGCGCCAAGAGCGCCAAGAACGGCAAGGCAAACACCAAGAAGGCGCCGGGAACGCCGACCCGTAGGGTGGGCACTGCCCACCACGAATACTGGCCGATCGTTGATCGCAGCCTCGACCCTCCCCCTGCCCCTCGCTGCGAGGGAGGGAGTTCAGCGGCACGCGCGCCGCCCAGCGAATACAACCTCTCGATTCCTCGATCCCTGAATCCCTCTCCCTTCGTCCCTCTCCTCCCAACCGTCCCCCTTCCAGGGTGACTTGCAGGAGGGGGGCGAAGGCAACCAAGACGAGTCGGCGACGGGCAGGCGCATCGCCGGCACGCAGGCAGGCGAGCTATTCGGCCTTGACCGGTTCGGCGTCGGGCTCGGAGGGAATCTCGAAGCCCGGCGGCAGCTCCTGGGTGTGTTTGCACTTGGGATAGTTGCCGCAGCCCAGGAAGCGGCCGCGCTGGCCCTGGCGGACCACCATCTTGCCGCCGCACTGCTCGCAGGTGATGTCGGTCGGGATGGGCTTGGGCTTCTTGGGAGCGGGCATCTGCTCTTCGGCGTCCTTCTTGGCCTGACCGCGCAGGTTGGCCACGAAGCGACAGCGCGGGAAGTTGCCGCAGGAGAAGAACGGCCCGAAGCGGCCGCGCTTCAGCTCCATCACGCCGCCGCACTCGGGGCAGATCAGTTTCTCGTTGTCGGCGGGCAGCTCTTCGACCACCGGGCGGCCGGTACGCGTCCAGGCGAAGCCCGGCGGCGGGGGCCCCAGCTCAGCCAACTTGGCCGCCGTGGCCGAGCGCTTGCGCGAGGCCCGCTTGGGCGCGCCGGCCTCGGCGGCCGGGGCCTCGGGATCGCCGGCAGGCTCAGGCGGCGTGGCGGGCTGGGCGGCGCGCAGCTCTTCGAGCTTCTCGATCGGCTTGGTGTTGCGACAGCGTGGAAAGCCGCTGCAGGCGATGAAGGTGCCGCGACTGCCTTTGCGGATCGTCATCGGTCGTCCGCAGCGATCACAGGTGACGCCGGCGTCCTCGGGCGGCGGCGCCGGTGGCCGCTTGACGGCGAAGCCTTCAGGAATCGAGGCCGTGTTCTTGCACTTGGGGTAGCGGTCGCAACCCAGGAACGCCCGGCGTCCTTTGAACTTGACCACCAGCGTGCCTTCGCCGCAGGCTTCGCACGGCCGGCTCAGCTCCTGCGGCTCGACCACGCGCAGCGGGCGACCGTCGTCGTCGCAGGGAATGGTGTTGCGACAGTCGGGATAGCCCGTGCAGCCCAGGAACATGCCGGTACGCGAGCGCCGCAGCGTCATCGGTTTGCCGCACTGGTCGCAGGTCTGCTCGACGTCGCACTGAATCGGCTTGCCGTCGCGGTCGACGTTGAGCGTGCCGGTGCACTCCGGGTAGCGCGAGCACGACAGGAAGCGGCCGCTCTTGCCCCAGCGGTAGACCATGGGGGCCTGGCAGTCCGGGCACTGGTAGTCGCTGGGCTGGCTGCGGCTTTCTTCCATCTGCTGACTGGCTTTTTCCAGCAGCTCGCGGAACGGGTCATAGAACTCGTGCAGCACGCGCCGCCAGTCGAGGTGGGCTTCCTCGATCTTGTCCAGCTCGTCCTCCATGTGCGACGTGAACTTCACGTCCATGATCTTGGGAAAATGCTGCACCAGCTTGTCGGTCACGATCTCGCCCAGCGGGGTGGGATGAAACTTGCGGTCCACCTGCTCGACGTAGCCGCGCTGCTGGATGGTGTCGATGATCGTGGCATAGGTGCTGGGCCGCCCGATGCCCTCCGCCTCCAGCGCCTTGACCAGCGACGCCTCGGTGTAACGCGGCGGCGGCGAGGTGTAGTGCTGCCTGGCCTCGAGCCAGAACGGGTCCAGCTCGGCCCCGACTTCGATCGGCGGCAGGATCTGATCGCTGCTGCTGATGCCGGTGAGGCGCATGAAGCCGTCGAAAACCAGCTTGCGGCCGCCGCCCGAGAACACCACTTCGCCCAGCGACGTGGAGCGCGTGAGCTTGACGCTGGTGGCGTCCCACTTCGCCGGCGCCATCTGGCAGGCCACGAAGCGCTTCCAGATCAGCTCGTAGAGTCTGAACTGATCGGCCGTGAGGGCCTTGCGGATGCTCTCGGGCGTTCGCCGGGGGTCGGTGGGGCGGATGGCCTCGTGGGCTTCCTGGGCCCGGGCGC
>CAZRSM010000417.1:0-8322 GCA_964602755.1 uncultured Planctomycetales bacterium | reverse complement strand
GGCGAACGCCGCGAGCGATACGACACAATAGATGTAGCGGGTTCTGGGCCGACGCTCTCTGCGATCTGCTGGAGGAGATGAAGCTTCTCCCGCTCCTGTAAGCGACACTGCGTCGACTCGTGTTCCCCGGCTCGAGCCGCGCCCCCTGCCCGGGCTGGATTACCCCTGAGAGAACCCGGGCGACCAAGGCTGCGACCCGGCATTCATCCTATCCTGGACGCCCGCGGCCAGTCAACAGTTTTCTGCTAAATGTCTGTCGCGACCGAGCTAAGCAGGTGGTCCCATAATCTCGCCGCGAGAGGCTGCCAACAACGGTTCCTGCCGTGTGCGGTACCGGGAGCGGGGGAGAACGGGCGGGAACGTCTCAGCGGTTTTCGATCCAGACGGTGCGGTTGTTCATTTCGTCGTTGGCACTCTGGGTTACGATCAGGTCGAGATCGCCGTCGGCGTCCATGTCGCCGTAGCCCAGGTAGCCCACGTCGCCGGCGCCTTCCAGCGTGGCCACCACCACGCCGGTCCACTCCTGCGAAAGGTCGGCCGGGGCCTCGAAGTAGCGGATGGCGCCCTCGGTGCCGCTGAGGACCAGCTCGAGCTGGCCGTCGTTGTCGATGTCGAGGGCATGGACGTCGCGCGGCTGGTAGGTCTGGAAGGTGGCGACCACGTGCCAGTCCCAATCGTACTCGTAACGCGGATCGGGGAAAGCGACGCCGGGATGCTCGAACAGGATGGCCTGCATCTGCTCGCCGCCGGTGGCGACCACGTCGGGCCAGCCGTCGCCGGTGAGGTCGGCCACGTCGATGGCCCAGGAGTCGCGGATCGAGCCGATGCGGTACTGTACCCAGGCGTGTTCGGTCATCAGGGGCGGGCCGGGGTTGCGGAACCAGGCGATCTGGGCGTTGTTGTCGTTGCGGGCCGAGGAAACCACGTCGAGGTAGCCGTCGTTGTCGAGGTCGACGATGTGCAGGCCCGAGGCGCCGTCGCGGTCGAGTCGCTGCTGGCGTTCGTGCTTGCCGACGCTGACCAGCGTCCAGTTGTGGCCGTTGGTGGCGAATCCGGGGTTGACCAGGATCATGATGTCGCCGTCGACGATCTGCAGCGGTTCGACGGGAGCGTCGGGCCGGGGCGTGAGCGTGATGATGAAAGAACGCGCGGTGGCGATGTCGAGGTCGCCGTCGTTGTCGAAGTCGCCCAGTTCGACGTTGGAGTAGATCTGCTGGGTGGTGACGATGTAGTCGTCGAGGTTGACGCCGGGGCCGACGGCCTGCGCGATGATGGCGATCAGCTCGTTGTCGGAGAGCTGTTCATAGCTGGCATCGATGCGCTCGCGCAGCGTGTCGTTGGGGTCGGGGTTGCCCCAGTTGCGCAGCTCGGTGGTATCGCCGCTGCTGGGATGGTGGTAGTACCAGACGGCCGCCTGGGCACCGGCGACGATGTCGAGGTAGCCGTCGCCGTCGATATCGCCGACCGCGACGTCGGCCAGGTCCTCCATGTCGCGCTTGCTGTCGAGGGTGAGGCTGATGGGGTCGACCTTGGCGCTGTCGGGTCGGCTGAGCCAGATCTGGATGACGGCCTGCGTGCGGCCGTAGCCGACCACGGGGTCGACGCGTCCATCGTTGTTGAAATCGACCACCAGCGGCGTGCGCAACAGGTCGTCAGCGGCGTAAGTGACTGTGGTCACGGATGTTCCGTCGAGGAAAGTCCGCTGCTGGAGCGTGTGGGCTTCGAAGGCCGACTGGCTGACCACCGGCCCGCCCGAGACCTGAGAGCCCGAGCCGAGCTGCGGCAGGAAGAAGTAGCTTTCGCAGCCGACGGCCGAGAGCGCGACGATCGTGAGGATCAGGGCGCCGGGGGCGTGCAGACGAGCGTTGGGCAACATTGGCGGTCGCTCCGTGCGGTTACAGGCTGTCCGTCGGCCACGTTAGTGAGGCCGCTCTTATCGGGTCGGTACGCACGGGGCGGGGCTTTAGGAAGCGACGACAAGCGGGTTGGAGTCGGTCGGGGGCGACCGATAACCCTTCAGCCGGCGTGACAGCCGGCCGGCAGCAGAGCGGCGAGCGCTTCGCAGACGCGCTGCGGACCCAGGTCGCGCAGGCAACGCTGGTGGCCCAGCGGACAGGCGCGCCGGTAACACGGAGAGCAGTCCAGCTCGATCCGCAACACGCGGGCGGCGGGCGAATACGGACCGGTGCGGGCGGGGTTGGTGGGGCCGAACAGAGCCACCGTGGGCTTGTCCAGCGCCGCGGCCAGGTGCATCGGGCCGGAATCGTTGCAGACCACCGCGTCGACCTGCTCGATGACCGCCAGCAGCTCGGGCAGTGACGTGGTGCCGGCAAGATTGGCGATCGGCGTGCGGGCGGCAGCCGCGATCCGGTTGGCCAGCGAGCGCTCGTCGGGGCCGCCCAGCAGCACGCAAGTGCCCAGATGGCTGTCGGTTATGCGGTCGGCCAGCTCGGCCCAGCATTCGACCGGCCAGCGCTTCGACGCCCAGCGCGCTCCGGGCACCAGGGCAATCAGCGCCGATCCGTCGGGCTTGCGTGCCGCGTGCAGCAGTTGCCGGGCGGTGCGGCGGTGGTCGGCGGAGACTGCCAGGCCGAAGCGTGGCGGCTGGGGATCGATGTCCAGTGTCTTGAGCAGAAAGAGGTTGCGGTCGACGGCGTGCTGGGCGCCTTCCGCTGGGCCGGACTTGTGCGAATAGAACAGTACTGCCCCTTCGCGCGCGTCGGTAAAACCCACCCGCCAGCGGGCGCCCGACAGCACCCCCAACATTGCGGAGCGGATCAGGCCCTGAAGGTCGATCACCAGCTCGAAACGTCGGCGCCTCAGCGAGAGCACGAAGCGGGCGAAGTCGGCCGCAGCGGCGGGATCGCGCCAGATGCGGCCGTAGCGGGCGCGGTCGAACGGGATCAGCTCGTCGATCTGCCGGTGGCCGGCCAGCAGCCCGGCGAAGGGTTTACCGATCAGCCAGGCGATGTGCGCGGTGGGCCAGGCGCGGCGGAGCTGATCGAGCACCGGCAGCGCATGCACGATGTCGCCCAACGAGCTGGGTTTGATGATCAGCACGCGCCGGGGCGGTCGGGGCAGCACCAACCGCAGGCGGTTTGCAGGCCGCGCAGGCTTCATGCAGGAAGTATACCGCGGGGCAGCGCGGAGGATGAAAGGCGAGGAGGCAGCGAGTAGGGGGGAAAGGGGCTGCAGGGACCAGAGGACGAAGGAATCGAGCAGCCCGACGTGCCGGCCGCGGGGGATAGGGCTGGCTAACCGCGGGCAGCGAGGATCAGGCGCGTGCGCAAATCGTGCAGCGTGGGGTCCAGACCCACGGGGTAGAGGTGGGGGTTCACGAAGCGGCGGATGCCGGGGTGAAAGCGGCGCAGCTCGCGGCGCAGCCGCTGGCGGCACTCGTCCAGCGGCGGCGGATCGTAGACCCGGCGGCCGGCCCGGAAAACCGGCACCAGCAGGTCGCTGGCGTCGGCGCCGGCGGGGATGCGTTTGCGGCGCGTGGAGTCCAGGGGGTCGATCAGCAGGGGCTGGTCGGCGGTGGGCGGTTGCTGGGCATCGTAGATCATGTCGCCGACGTACTCGTCGCCGCGGCGGAAGCGGCGCACCTGGAGGATGCCGGGGATCGAGGTCTTCACGGCCTGTTCGGAGAGTTTGAGGCGGTATTGCCAGGGGCCGTCGGGCGGGCGTACGGCGGTGAGCTTGTAGACGCCGCCCAGGGCCGGCTGGTCGTAGGCGGTGGCCAGGCGGGTGCCGACGCCCCAGATGTCGATGCGCGCCCCCTGGGCCTTGAGGCTTTCGATGATGTACTCGTCCAGCTCGTTGCTGGCGACGATGCGGGTCTCGGCGAACCCGGCCTCATCGAGCAGCTTGCGGGCCTCGATGCTGAGATAAGCCAGGTCGCCGGAGTCGAGGCGGATGCCGGCGAGCTTGAAGCCGCGGCGGCGCAGGCGGCGGCCGATCTCGATGGCGTTGCGTACGCCGGCGAGCGTGTCGTAGGTGTCGACCAGCAGCACGCAGTTGTTGGGCAGGGCCTGGGCATACGCTTCGAAAGCTTCCAGCTCGGACGCGAAGAGCATGATCCAACTGTGGGCCAGCGTGCCGCTGACGGTCAGCCCCAACAGGCGGCCGGCCAGCACGTTGGAGGTGGCCGCGCAGCCGCCGATGCAGGCGGCCCGGGCTACGCTCAGGCCGCCGTCGATGCCCTGGGCGCGGCGCAGGCCGAATTCGAGCACGGGGTCGTCGCCGGCGGCCAGGCAGACGCGGGCGGCCTTGGTGGCGATCAGTGTCTGGAAGTTGACGATGTTGAGCAGCGCGGTTTCGACGAGCTGGGCGCTGATGATCGGGCCGCGCACGCGCAGCAGCGGCTCGTGGGGAAAGACCGGCGTGCCCTCGGGGACGGCGTCGAGGTCGCAGTCGAAGCGCACCTTTGCCAGATAGTCGAGGAAAGCCGGGTCGAACAGCGGACGGTCGTCGTTGCCGCGCAGCGTGGCCAGATAGGCCAGATCGTGCGGGTCGAAGCGGAGACGTTCGAGGTAGTCGATGACGTACTCCAGCCCGCAGGCCACCGAGAAACCCCCGCCGAAGGGGTTCTGGCGGAAGAAGAGGTTGAAAACCGCCTGGTGATCGCTGAGGCCGGCCTTGAAGTAGCCGCAGGCCATGGTGAGCTGGTAGAGGTCGGTCAGCAATGCGAGCGAGGGGCGGTAGATGTCGCTCGGCACGGTCATCGCTGCATCTCCGGTCAGCCCTGTGCAGATGAACAAGCGCTCCCGACTGTACCCCGCCCCGGCCGCGGCGCGAACCCGGCCGCGGTGTGAACCCGGCCGCGGCGTGCGTGCCGCGGAACTCCCCTCCCTTCCAGGGAGGGGTTTGGGGGAGGGTCGAGGCTCAAGTGCAAAATGCAAAGTGAAAAGCCTGCAGGGTGGGCACTGCCCACCATCGATGGGAAAAAGCCGCCCAGGGAGACGGGGGGCAAGGAAAGGGATTCAGGGATCAGGGATTAAGGGACCGAGGGACTGCATGCGCTGAGTATTGCGGCTGTCCGTTGCCGGCTCGTATTCGCCGGCTTCGACCCCCCTGTGGTCCCCCCTGAAAGGGGGGACGGTTGTCGGGAAAGGGACGCAGGGACGAAGGGATAGGCGCCCTTGGCGTTCCTCTTGGCGTCCTGGCGGTCTTATTGGCGGTTGAGCGCCATGCGACGCGCCAGGGCCTCGGCGCGCATCTGGTCCTTGGCGTTGTCGTTGCGGTTGATGGTGGCCTGGTCGATGGCGTGGTCGGTGCCGCCGCTGTGGCGGATGACCTCGTAGATCGGCTCGTATACGCGCCCGATGGTGTAGCGCTCACTGATCCGCAGCACCAGATCGTAGTCTTCGCCGTAGTTGCGGCAATGCGGGCTGTCGTTGACGCCGAACCAGCCCACCTCGCGGATCACCTTGATGTGGGCGGCGCGGGGGGCGCCGGCACCGTTGATGCGCAGCAGGTTGTTGCGGCCGTTGTCTGCGGTCCACTCGTCGTGGGTGACCACGGGGATTTCGTCGTTGCGGTCGAGTCGGCCGGTGGCTTCGTCGAGCGTCCAGACCTCGTACGAACCGATGACCATGCCCACGGTGGGATCGGAGTCGAAGACCGCCAGCAGCTTCTCGATCGCGTCGGGCTTGAGCCGGTCGTCGGAATCCAACTGCACGTAGTACTTGCCGCGGGCCGCCGCGATACCCATGTTGAGGCACAGCCCCAGGTTGTTGACGTCGGTGATCAGCAGGCGCACGGGGGGCCGGGCGGGGTCGAAGCGGTCGCCGCCGGGCAGGTAGCGCCGCACGGCGGCGCAGGTGGGGTCGTCGGGGCCGCCGTTGACCACGACGATCATCTCGACCTGGCTGACGGTCTGGTTCTGGACGCTCTCGATGGCGCGGCCGATGAACTCGGGCCGGTGGTTGACCGGTGTGACCACGCTGGCCAGGCAGTCGCCGAGACGCTCCAGCTCGTCGGGCGCGTACTCGACCGGGCGCACGTGTGCCCCGGGGGCCAGGTAGGCGCCGATCCGCTTGAGATGCACGGTGCAGGCCCGCTCGGCTTCGAGCTGGGCCTCTTTGCCGGCCAGGAGATAGTCGAAGACGTTGTGCGCCCGCGAGGCCGCCGCGACGCGATAGAGCGCCCCGGCGTAGCGGTTGCTGACGTGCACCAGGCGTCCCTGACAACTGAGCCGCAGTCGCAGGTCGTAGAGGTCGGCGAAGCGATACTCGGGGTAGAAGCCGCCGGCGGCCTGCAACAAGGCCCGGTCGACCAGCCAGACCGAGCCCAGGTCGAACGTGTCGCGCAGCCGACCGGGGTGGTAGTCGAGCAGGTGGACCTCGCAGCAGCGGCCGTCGGGCTCGAGCCGCTCGTAGTCGCTGTAGACCAACGCCACGGGCGGCGCGTCGGGCGGTGCGCCGCCCCGGCGGGCCGCCATCACCAGCGTGCGGACGGCGCTGGTCCGCAGAGTGAGTCCGCCGGGACCGGCCAGCAGGAGCAGGTAGTCGGCGTCGGTCGCCGCGGCGGCGGCCTGGAAGCCGGCGGCGCGGTTGCCCGGCGTGGCAGGGACTATGCGCACGCGGTCGCTTGGCAGGTCCAGGGCCTCGGCATCCGGCCCGCGGCCGTCGGCGACGACGATTTCAGTGCGCGGATGGTCCTGGGCGAGAACGGAATCCACCGTCTCGCGGATGGCCGCGACCGGCTGCTCGGCGTCGAGCAGCGGCAGCAGGGCGCACACACTGGCAGTGTCGAAATCGCTGAGCATGTGGGGCATTCTAGGCCAACGCCGGGGTGGCACAAGCGCGGGCGGTTGGGGGCTGCGGGAACAGGGATCAAGGGAGCAGGGATTGAGGGATTGAGGGGTTGCATTCGTCGGGCGATGCGCGTGCCGCGGAACTCCCCTCCCTTCCAGGGAGGGGGTTGGGGGAGGGTCGAGGCTCAAGTGCAAAATGCACAGTGCAAAGTGACCATCGCAGCATGTCCGGGATGAGGCGCAGCCTGTAGGGTGGGCACTGCCCACCACCCAGGGGATAAAGCCGCGCAGGGACACGGGGGGCAGGAAAAGGGATTCAGGGATCAGGGATTAAGGGACCGAGGGGCTGCATGCGCTGAGTATTGCGGCTATCCGTCGGCGGCTCGCGTTCGCGGGCTTCGACCCCCCTGTGGTCCCCCCTGGAAGGGGGGACGGTTGTTGGGAAAGGGGACGCAGGGACGCAGGGACGGAGGGAGAGGGAGTGAGGGAACAGGGATTGAGGGATTGAGGGGTCGCATCCGCTGGGCGGTGCGGCTGTCCGTCGGCGGCTCGCGTTCGCGAGCTTCGACCCCCCTGTAAGTCCCCCCTGAAAGGGGGGACGGTCGGCGCGCGGCGCCTCGTTGTGGTCGTGGTGGGAATTGCCCACCCTGCGTCCTGGCGTTTCTTGGCGCCTTTGGCGTTTCTTGGCGTCCTTGGCGTTTCTTGGCGCCCTTGGCGGTTTCTGGCGAACGTTGTCATGCCGGATTCGTGGTGGGCGGTGCCCACCCTGCGGGTTGCCGTTCTTGGCGCTGCCTTGGCGTCCTTGGCGGTTTCTGGCGGGCGTTGTCGTGCCGTGTTCGCGGTGGGCGGTGCCCACCCTACGAGTTGGCGTCTTGGCGGTGGTGCGGGCCGTTTCGACATCAGCGCCGCGGCGCGTACAATGGCTGTTCTGGCAGGAGATTCGTAACAACCACTTGGTCAGCAAAGGCAGAAGAAGGGCGCAGAGTGACGCGATCGGCAGCCGACATTCGCCGGGAGTTCATCGAGTTTTTCGAGGACAAGGGCCACACGCACGTGGAGCCTTCGCCGGTGATTCCCTACGACGACCCGACGTTGCTGTTTACCAACGCGGGGATGAACCAGTTCAAGGACGTCTTTCTGGGCACCGGCACGCGGCCGTACACGCGGGCGGTCAACAGCCAGCCGTGCATCCGGGCCGGCGGCAAGCACAACGATCTCGACGACGTCGGCAAGGACACCTATCACCACACCTTCTTCGAGATGCTGGGCAACTGGTCGTTCGGCGACTACTTCAAGCGCGAGGCGATCGCCTGGGCCTGGGAGCTGCTGACCGAGGTGTGGGGCCTGGACAAGACGCGGCTGCACGCCACCTATTTCGAAGGCGACGCCGCCGAGGGGCTCGAGGCCGACACCGAGGCCCGCGACCTGTGGGCCGCGGTGACCGACATCGACCCGGCTCACATCCACGCCGGCAGCAAGAAGGACAACTTCTGGGAGATGGGCGAGGTGGGGCCGTGCGGGCCGTGCAGCGAGATCCACATCGACCTGACGCCCGACAAGAGCGGCGC